>CAIJXW010000028.1 GCA_903824755.1 uncultured Bacteroidota bacterium
CTATTATGTTCAAGTTATTGATAGTAAAAACAATGTTCTGGGTGAGAAAAAAACAGAAACCTTTGCTGGAAATTTATTGACATATAGCTTTACATCTTCTGTAAAATATGAAAATAAAACGGTTCAAGTCTCTCAGGATTTACCAGGAAATAAATTTGAAAAAGGGACTTACTTTGTCAATATTTTTGATAAAAATGAATTGGTTTCAAAATCTAGTTTTACTTTAAAATAAAAACAATTATAAACAAAAAAAGAGAGAGCATTTAGCTCTCTTTTTTTGTTTATTCTATTTTCTGTCCTTCTATAAACACGCTTTCAATCAAGTTGCTACCATACAAATAGGGCAGTTGATAATAGGAATCAATTGGCTTCGTTATAATAATATTTGCTTTTTTTCCAACAGTGATACTTCCGTGGGTTTTTGATAATCCCATCGCAAAAGCACCATTTATTGTAGCCGCATTTATTGCTTCTTCTGGTGTCATTTTCATTTTTATACAGGCAGTTGAAACTACAAAATTCATATTTCCTGATGGAGTAGAACCAGGATTATAATCGGTTGCCAACGCAACGGGTAAGCCTGCATTTATCAAATCTCGAACTGGAGTATATGGAATACTCAAGAAAAAGGAACAGCAGGGAAGAGCAACTGGCATTGTTTCGGAATTTATTAATGCCTCTATGTCTTCAGGATTAACAACTTCGAGATGATCTACTGTCAAAGCTTTATATTTTGTTGCAAGTGCAATTCCGCCAAAAGCATTAAATTGATTCACATGAATTTTCGGAATTAATCCATAAGCTACTCCAGCCTTTACTATTCTTTCAGTTTCTTCTAATGAAAAGTAGCCCAATTCACAAAACACATCTATATATTCGGCGAGGTTTTGTTTTGCAATTTCAGGAAGCATTTCATCTATTATTAGATCTATATAGTCATTATGATTGTCTTTATATTGGCTAGGAAAAGCGTGAGCTCCAAGAAAAGTTGCTTTAATTTCAATTGGAAACTCACTAGATAATCGCTTGATTATTCGAAGCATTTTTAGCTCTGATTCTAACGAAAGCCCATAGCCTGACTTAATTTCGATTGCTCCAGTGCCAAGTTTCATCACTTCTTCTAGCCTTGATTTTGATTGAAAATAAATAACTTCTTCGGAAGTGGCTTCAAGTTTTTTGGCCGAATTTAAAATACCACCTCCACGGTTAGCGATTTCTTCATAGGTCATGCCATTAATTCTATCAACAAATTCCTGCTCTCTATTTCCTGCAAAAACTAGATGCGTGTGGCTGTCACACCATGAAGGCATCACTATTTTATTTGAGGCATCAATTGTATCATCGGCTTTGATTTTTGGACAGTTTTTCATTTCTCCAAAATCTGAAATGAGATTATCATCTATCAATAAATAGGCATTATTAATTGAAGGAAGTACTGCCATTTCGGCTCCCGAAACTTTCAGGACAGAAATAGCTCTGACTTGAAGTAATTGCTTTATGTTTGTAATTAAAATTTTCATTGTGTGAATTTTGGTAAAAATACTTTGAAATTTAGAATAATTCTTAAATTTATAGAAAATTTGATATTGTGAGAAAAATTAAATATAAAAAAGGAAGAAAAGTTAATTCATCAACACTAGAATATACGGGTGTTTATAAGGACAAACAGACCGAAATGCAACTTTTTGTTTATGATGAAACTGATTTGACCGAATATCGTGAGTTTCGGATAAATGATTTTACAAAATGCGTTAATTATGAAAAAGTAAATTGGCTCAATGTTCATGGATTAAATGATATCGAAAGTATTAAATCGGTTGGGACTTTTTTGAACGTAGATAATTATATTTTAGGGGATATTTTGAATACAACTAGTAGAACCAAGTTAGATGAACTTCATGATGTTTTGTTTTTTAATGTAAAATCCCTTTTGCCTTCACAAGATTCAGAGAGTATTGCAGTTGAACAAATAAGTTTTTTGGTGAAAGAAGGCATTTTAGTTTCTTTTCAAGAAAAAAGAAGTGATTTTTTTTCTCATATTCGGGAGCGAATTAGAACACATTCTGGAATAGTGAGAACAAAAAAAGGGGATTATTTATTGTTTTTATTGCTAGATGCAATTATGGAAAATTTCTACATTACTCTTGAGGCAGAAGAAGATAAAGTAGAGCAGCTTATTTCTATTTCAAAAGTAAGCACAAATCCAACAACTTTAGAGCAAATTGAGAAGCATAGAGACAATTTTAATTTTCTAAAACGTTCTATTATTCCGCTACGAGATTCACTATATTCTATAAAAAGTATTAAAGAAGATGATGTTTTTGATGCAATTGCACACGAAAATTATAGCTTTTTTAGTCGTTTGCATCAAAAAAGTTTAGAGTTACTTGATCAAATTGAAGATGATATGATTATGATTGAAAGTGCCTCTAGCTTTTATTTTTCTCTACAAAATCACAAAATGAACGAAGTAATGAAAACCTTAACAATCGTTTCGGCAATATTTATTCCGTTAACTTTTATTGTAGGAGTCTATGGAATGAATTTTGAATATATGCCGGAGTTAAAAAATCCAAACGGCTATTACTCAGTACTTATTGTGATGCTTATTATTGTTGTTTCGATGATTATTTATTTCAAAAAAAGGAGATGGTTTTAGTTTTTTAGCCATTTATTTAGCACATCAATTATGTCTTTTTGAGTGACGGGTTTCGGTATAAAATCATCCATACCGTTTGCTAGACACTTTTCTTTTTCTCCCAAAATGGTTCCAGCAGTAAAGGCAATTATAGGAACATTTTCATAGCCTTCTAATTTTCGTATTTCTTTTGTAGCATCATATCCATTAAGTAATGGCATTTGAACATCCATAAAAATCAAATCAGGTTTAATGATTTTACAATATTCTAATGCTTCTATTCCGTTATAGCATTCTTTGATGTTGACATTTGGTTTTATTTTTTTTAAAATTGTCTTGGCTAATAACAGGTTAATTTTGTTGTCATCAACTATTAGTATTTGGGCAAATGTGTTGTCTATTTCTTGCGGTAAAAGAGTTTCATTAGCAAGCGTTACCACTTTATCAATTTCTGTGGATTCAGATTTTAACTCAAGGTCAAAATAGAATGTGCTTCCCTGATTTATTTTACTGTTTAGCTGTAACTTGCTTCCCATTAGTGATAAAAGTTTGTTAGAAATGCTAAGTCCAAGGCCTGTTCCTCCAAATCTTCGTGACGTTGAATTATCTTCTTGAGAGAACGCATTAAATATTATTTTTTGGTTACTTTTCTTAATTCCAATACCAGAATCTATTACCGAAAATCTAATTTTTTGCAATTCGTTATTTGAATTATCAAGACGAACTATTCTCAATTCTATTTTTCCATCGGAAGTAAATTTTATAGCATTTGCGACTAAGTTGATTAAAATTTGTTTCAATCGGAAAGAATCTACCCAAACAATATTTTCTATTGTAGTGTCGATAGTCAAAAATATGGTTATTTTTTTTAAAGAAGTTTCA
>CAIJXW010000029.1 GCA_903824755.1 uncultured Bacteroidota bacterium
AATTTTAAAATTTATAAATTAAATATTCGCTAAATTTACATTTCTAAAAACATAAATATGTATCATTCAAAAATAGCAGGACTAGGTTATTATGTCCCAGATAATATTGTTACTAATGACGATTTGACAAAAGTAATAGAAACCAGCGACGAGTGGATTCAGGAACGAACAGGCATAAAGGAACGGCGACATATTGTTCCAGGACAAGACACAACCACAACTATGGGAGTAAAAGCTGCTACCATTGCTATTGAGCGTTCGGGTGTTGCAAAAGAGGATATTGATTTTGTGATTTTTGCTACACTGAGTCCCGATTATTATTTTCCTGGTCCAGGTGTTCTTGTGCAACGCGACTTGGGTTTGCGAACCGTTGGTGCATTAGACGTCCGTAATCAATGTTCTGGTTTTGTTTACGCATTGTCAATTGCCGATCAATATATCAAAACAGGAATGTATAAAAATATTCTAATTATTGGCTCCGAAGTGCAATCCACAGGTTTAGACATGACTTCTCGAGGACGAGGCGTTTCAGTGATTTTTGGTGATGGGGCAGGAGCGGCTGTTTTGAGCCGAGAAACCGATGTTTCGAGAGGGATTTTATCTACTCATTTGCATTCAGAAGGGCAACATGCAGAAGAATTAATAGTGAAAGCTCCTGGAATGGGAGGGCGATGGATTACTGATATTTTGGCCGATAATGATCCAAATGATGAAAGTTATTTTCCGTATATGAATGGGCAATTTGTTTTCAAAAATGCCGTTGTTCGTTTTAGTGAAGTAATTAATGAAGGGCTTCAAGCCAATGATTTACAAGTTTCAGATATTGATATGCTAATTCCGCATCAAGCTAATTTGAGAATCGCACAATTTATTCAGCAAAAATTCAAACTTACTGACGACCAAGTGTTTAATAATATTCAAAAGTATGGAAATACGACTGCAGCATCAATTCCGATTGCCTTGACAGAAGCTTGGGAGCAAGGAAAAATAAAATCGGGTGATATTGTAGTTTTGGCTGCTTTTGGAAGTGGTTTTACATGGGGAAGTGCCATTATAAAATGGTAAAATTGCTCTAAATACGATTGGACAAAACTTGAAATATGTATTTTCAACAACAATAAAATCCCTATATTTGCTCGCTTAAAATCAAATGATAATGACACTTTCAGAAATTCTTACTCCCTCGATTCAAAAAGCAGTACAAACTGTTTTTGATACTACTATTGAAAAAGTGGAATTTCAAGCCACACGAAAAGAATTTGAAGGTGACATTACGATGGTTATTTTTCCTTTGTTAAAAGTAATTAAGGGAAATCCTTTAGAAATTGGAACAAAAATTGGAGATTATTTAGTAGAAAACATCAAAGAGGTTGCTCGTTATAATGTAGTTTCTGGTTTTCTAAACATTGTAATTTCGGACGACTATTATTTAGATTTTTTCAATAAAATTAAAGATGATTCTCAGTTTGGTTTTGTTTCCCCAAATCCTAATGACAAAGCAGTAATGGTCGAATATTCTTCGCCAAACACAAACAAACCTTTACATTTAGGCCACGTTAGAAACAACCTTTTGGGCTATTCTGTTGCCGAAATCATCAAAGCATCGGGAAAAAAAGTCTATAAAACACAAATCATCAACGATCGAGGAATCCATATTTGCAAGTCGATGCTGGCTTGGAAAAAATTTGGAAATGGAGCAACTCCAGAAACAACAGGATTGAAAGGCGATAAATTGGTAGGAAATTATTATGTAGCTTTTGATAAAGAATATAAAGAACAAATTGCCAGTCTAATAGCTGCTGGAAAAACCGAAGATGAAGCCAAAAAACAGTCCCCAATTATTCTTGAAGCACAAGAAATGCTTCAAAAATGGGAAGCTGGAGACGCCGAAGTTATGGCACTTTGGAAGATGATGAATCAATGGGTTTATGACGGTTTTGAAATCACCTATAAAAATATGGGGGTTAACTTTGACAAATATTATTATGAAAGTAATACCTATTTGTTAGGGAAAGATGTGGTGCAAATTGGTTTAGAAAAAGGCGTTTTTGAAAAAGATCCTGATGGTTCGGTTTGGATAGATTTGACCGAAGACGGTTTGGATCGAAAAATTGTGTTGCGTTCTGATGGAACTGCTGTATATATGACTCAAGATATTGGCACCGCAATTCAACGTGTAAAAGATTTTTCTGATGTTGGCGGTATGGTTTATACCGTTGGAAATGAGCAAGATTATCACTTCAAAGTATTATTTCTTATTTTGAAAAAACTTGGATTTGATTGGGCAAAAAACTTATATCATCTTTCTTATGGTATGGTTGATTTGCCTTCTGGAAAAATGAAAAGTAGAGAGGGAACAGTTGTTGATGCTGATGATTTAATGCTCGAAATGAATCAAACTGCCCAAAAAATTGCAGAAGAATTAGGAAAACTTGAAGGCTATTCAGATGCTGAAAAAGCCAAATTATATAAAACAATAGGAATGGGTGCTTTGAAATATTATATTTTGAAAGTAGATCCCAAAAAACGAATCTTGTTTAACCCTGAAGAATCGGTAGATTTTGCTGGAAATACAGGCCCGTTTATTCAATATACCTATGCGAGAATTCAATCGATAATTCGCAAGTCAAATTTTGATTTTTCGGCGAAAGCCAAAATTATTTCTTTGCACGAAAAAGAAAAAGAGCTAATCAAGCAACTAGAAATATTCCCCGAAGTGATTCAAAATGCGGCACAAAATCATAGTCCAGCTTTGGTCGCTAATTATACCTATGATTTAGTAAAAGAATATAATTCATTTTATCAAGCCGTTCCGATTTTAGGAACAAACAATCAAGAAGAAAAAACTTTTCGAGTGCAACTATCTCATAAAGTAGCCAATACTATTAAAAGTGCTTTTGGACTTATGGGAATTGATGTGCCAGAAAGAATGTAACTTTTTGGAATTATTATTTTGATTTATAAAAATTTCTAAAATCGAATAGCTATTCCCATATTATTTCCAGAAGAATAGAATGACAGTTTAGGATTAAAATAGCGTGTCGTTTTAGAAATAGTTGTATTATAAGTTTCGACTGATTCTTTGAGCTGTTTATTTCCTTTGGCTTCAAGAATTATACCGACTATCATTCCAACGGCTCCAATTCCACCAACAGTCCAATTTGGTTTTACAACATCGCTTCTTCCAAAAGAAAGCCCTAAAGTATAGCCAAAAGCAAAAGCACTCGGATAGGCAACTATTGCTCCAATTGTTCTGTTTGATTGTGCAGCACTTAATTTATTTGCGATTTCAGAATTATTTACAATCGTTTTAGCTTCGTTAATACTGATTTTTTTACCATTTTGATGAATTGCAACACCCGACCAAAAATCTTTTTCTAACGATAATGGAGATTGAGAAAAACTTGAAAAACTAACAAATAAGATACTTAAAAACAATAAATGAACTCTCATAA
>CAIJXW010000030.1 GCA_903824755.1 uncultured Bacteroidota bacterium
GGTTATGGTTTGTGATATCAGTATCCATTTGTTTATTAGGAGCCTATACTTATTTGAGATATACTCCGAATGTATATGTGAGTTCGGCAAAAATTAAAATATTAGACAATTCAACTAGCTCTTTCAAAATGCCAAGTGATGGTTTTTCACTTTTTGGAAGATCAAAAGTAAATTTAGAAAACGAAGTAGAGGTTATAAAATCGCAACGATTATTAGGAAATGTTGTTAATGATTTGAATCTAACTACAATCTATTCTGCAATTGGATATGTTACAGAATCTGAATTTTGGAATGATAATCCATATAGTATCGAATGGCTTTTACCAAAGGATAGTTTGAAAACAAAAACAATAAGTTTCTCTATCTCTTTAAAAGGAAATGATGGATTCGTAATTAATGAAAGTAACGATAAAAGCTTAAAAAAATTCAATGAAGCTTTTATAGTTTATGGAATACCTTGTAAAATAATCCCTTCGAAAAAAGTGATGTTTGTTAAAAAAAATAACGGATTAAGGTTTACATTGATAAAGTTCGAAGATGCTACCGACCAACTATCAGGAGATTTGCAAACCGAAAATGTAGGGAAACAAAGTGAAATATTAAAAATAATATTGACAGGTAATAATCCTAAAAAAACAAATCAAATCCTTGATAATATTGTTTATCAGTTTGATAAAGACGGAATTGCAGATCGACAATTGGTATCTGAGAGAACTAGAGATTTTGTAAATGAGCGATTTGTTTATTTATCACAAGAATTGGATTCAATTGAAAATCATAAAGAAACGTATAAAAGATTAAATAAACTAAGTTTTATTGAAGCTGATGCAAATGCGGCATCTTCAACAAAACTTAATGTTGAATCGGAAGCATTTCAATTGGAAACCCAAGTAGAATTGGCTAAACTTCTGGGTAGAACCCTCAATAAGGATAAGAAATATTCTATGCTACCTATGAACTTAGGGCTAGTTAACTCAGGAATAAATACTTTGGCAGCCGAATATAATAGCATACTTCTTGAAAGAGAGAAAATGTTGTTGAGTGCAGGAGAAAAAAATCCTGTAGTAAAAGAATTTTCTAATAAAATAGAAGAATTAAGAAGAAATATTCTAGTTTCAATATCTATTTATCAACAAGAATTAGCACTATCACTTAGAAAGATAAATTCATTAAAAGATGAAAGCACCAAGTTTTTTGAATCTATTCCATTGAAAGAAAAAATTCTTAGAGCAATTGATAGACAACAAAAAATAAAAGAAAATTTGTTTGTTTTGTTGCTTCAAAAACGAGAAGAAGCTTTAATTAATCTTGCGATTACTTCTCATTCAATTAAAATAATTGATTATGCAATATCAGATCAAACCCCTATTTTTCCTAAAAAAAATATGGTCTATGTTTTTTCATTATTGGTTGGATTATTTATACCATTTGCTATCATCTATATTATCTTATTATTTGACACAAAAATTCATAGTAAATTTAACTTAGAGGAATCTGGTTCGGATATTCCTTTGCTTGCAGAAATTCCTCATATTGATAATGAAAACCGTGTCATTGCCTCAAATGATCGTTCGGTTTTGGCAGAATCCTTCCGTATTTTGAGGACTAACGTAGGCTATTTATTGCCTATCAATACTTTGGTCAAATGCCCTATTATTTATACTACTTCATCAATAAAGGGCGAAGGAAAAACATTTATCTCTTTGAATACCGCACTGTCATTTGCTGCCTTAAATAAAAAGGTTTTATTGATTGGAGCGGATTTGAGAAATCCGCAATTGCATAAGTATTTGAACATTAAAAAAGAAGTGTCAGGACTCTCTAATTATTTATTTGATACTACTACTGATTGGAAAACTTTGATAAGCAAAAATATTTTAGAAAATGAAAATCTAAGCATTATATTATCGGGTTCTGTTCCGCCAAATCCTGCAGAGCTTCTGTCAAATGGTCGGTTTGAAGAGTTACTGGATATATTAAAAATGGAATATGATTATATTATTGTAGATACTGCACCAACAATTTTAGTAACCGATACGTTGTTGATTTCAAAATTAGCTGACCTAACAATATATGTAACTCGTGCAGATTATACCGATAAGTTTTTACTAAAATTCTCGAAAGACTTAAAAATTCAGGGAAAAATGAAAAACATGGCCTATGTGCTAAATGATGTTAGTTTGACGAAATCATACGACTATGGTTATCAATATTCCTATGGATATAATTATGGATACGGATACGGATATAATGAAGATAATGAAGTTCAAAAGAAAAAGAAATCTTCACCACTGAATAGAAAATTAAATAACCTATTTAAACTATAATACAATAATTTATTTAAAAAGGGATAAACTAAATTTTAGTTTATCCCTTTTTTATTTAAAATA
>CAIJXW010000031.1 GCA_903824755.1 uncultured Bacteroidota bacterium
CAACAAGAATAGCTGATTTTTTGAAAAATTATGCTCCATTTAATCAACTATCTCATGATGATTTAATTGAAATAGCATTAAGTATTCATGTTGTTACGGTTCAAAAAAACAAAACTCTTTTTCAAATTGATGATCCTTTGCATGATAGTTTTTATGTCGTTGCAAATGGAATGATTAATTTATTTGTTATTTCAGATGCTGAAGAAACCCTTCTAAATAAATGTCATGTTGGTGATATTTTTGGTTTAAGACCGTTTTTTGCCAAAAATAATTATATGATGACCGCAAAAGCACGTGAAGAATCAATTTTATATGCTATCCCTATTGTTGCTTTCAAACCATTTGTTGCAAAAAACTCGGAAGTTTTAGAATTTTTATTAGAAAGTTTTGCTACAAACACGAGCAATCCCTCCGATATCGAAAATAAAGGGAAATTCATTTCGGACACAATTGTTTATGCAGATAAAAAGTCAGAAATTCAATTTTTTCAGTCCTTATCCTACAATAAAACACCATTAAAAATCACTTCAGAAATTGCCATAAATCAAGTTGCACAATTAATGAATGATAACATAATGAACAATGCAATTGTGATTAATCGTACTATTCCAGTTGGAATTGTTACCGATACAGATTTTAGAAAAAAAATTGGAACAGGTCGTTTTGCTGTCACTGAATCTGTAAGTAGAATCATGTCAGCTCCCGTGATTACTGTATCTCCAAACATTTCGCTCCCTGAAGCACAATTATTAATGCTAAAAAATAATGTCAGTCATTTGTGTGTTACCGAAGACGGTACAGATCAATCGGAAGTTAAAGGTGTTATTTCCGAACATGATTTAGTTGTAGCACAAGCCAACAATCCTGGTGTTTTAATAAAAGAAATAAAAAGAGCAATCAACACAAATGATCTAAAATCGATTAGAAATAAATTGACTGATTTTATTGAAAATTCGATTTCGAAAAATATCCCATTACCACACATTTTTAATATTTCAGGTGAAATAACTACTGCTATTATCAAACGTTCCGTAGAAATTGCTATTCTTGAATTAGGCTCCCCTCCTGCTCGTTTTGCTTGGATTAGCATCGGAAGTCAAGGTCGAAAAGAACAACTATTAGCTACTGATCAAGATAGTTTTTTGATTTTTGAAGATGTAGCAAATGATAAATACCGAGACGTTAAAGACTACTTTTTACGCTTGGCCAAAAAAACCACTTCGATTCTTGAAATTGTAGGATATTCTAGTTGTCCAAATGGAAACACAGCTAATAGTATGAATTATTGTAAGTCGCTGAATGAGTGGCAAAAACAGTTTGATACTTGGATGATTACTCCACGTAAAAATTTAAAAGAATATTGTGGGATTTTCTTTGATTATGAGGTTGCTTTTGGTGACCCTCAATTAGAAGTTATTATTGAAGAAACAATCTATAAGAACTTAAAAAGAAACCTATTGTTTTTTGATTATTTAGGAAATGAAGCCTTGCGAAAACCGCCTCCATTGAGTTTTTTCAAAAAATTTAATTTAGAAGAAGAAGGATTAAATAAAGATAAATTTGATATAAAAGAACGGGCAATTATGTCCCTAGTTGACGGTGCAAGATTGATAATCTTAAGTCTCAATATTAAAGGAATTAATAGCACTTATATGCGATTTAAACAACTAGCAATGGTTGACCCTAAGTTTTCTGAAATATATAATAATTGTGCCGAAGCTTTTTTAATACTTTCTAAAATTCGAACAATGGAAGGCTTGAAAAACGAAAATTCGGGAGAATTTATTAATATTGAAGAACTTTCAAAAGCGGATAAAGAGAAATTGAAAAATGCTTTTAATCCAATAAAAGAGCTTGAAGAATTGATAAAAGACAAGTTTCAACTCACTCAATTTTCATAATTATGTTAGACTGGATTACAAATAAAAGTAAATCATATCCTGAATTTTGGAAAACATATCTTTCAAAATTTGAAGAAAAACCAATATCAAAACGCTTTGTAGTTTTGACTACTGAAAGTTCGGGTTATAATTTTTCCAAAGATGTGATTTTTTCAATAGGTGGTGTTGCCGTAATAAATGACGGAATACTAATTAATGATAGTTTTGACATTGTTTTATTGCAATATAAATACTTACATGAAAATGGACTTTCAAACGAGTTTCTAATTGAAAGTAAGCAATTAAAAATGGCAGAACCACAAGCAATTCAGTCTTTTATAGAATATATTGGCGATGCAGTTTTAGTAGGATATAAAATTAATTATGATATTGATATGATTAATTTTGCTCTTGAAAAGATGCAGTGTGGCCGACTAAAAAACGAAGCACTTGACATCGAAATCATGTATCAAAAATGGAAAGAAAACAACGAAAAATCTACCGAAATAGAAGATATTAAAAACGTGATTGAATTTCGGGAAAACGAAAAGCTTTCTACTTCTGAAGATGCCTATACTTTAGCTTTATTTTTTCTAAAATTAAAAAAACGCCTCAATATTAAATAAAAAACTGCCATTATTATGACAGTTTTTTTGTTGATTTTTATAATTTTTCATTTTTAATTTCATCAACAATTTCAGGATTTAGTAGCGTTGTAATATCCCCGAAATTTGAAAAATCACCTTCCGAAATTTTTCTTAAGATTCGCCTCATTATTTTGCCAGATCTTGTTTTTGGCAAACCCGAAACAAATTGTATTTTATCTAATTTGGCTATTGGCCCAATTTGATCCGATATCAATTGGTTAATTTCTTTACGAAGATTATCTTGATTTCTACTTTCGCCAGTTTCTTTCAGAATAACAAAAGCATATAAAGCATTTCCCTTAATTTCATGAGGAAATCCAACAACTGCACTCTCTGCAACTGCAGGGTGTTCATTAATAGAATCCTCGATTGGAGCTGTCCCGAGATTGTGTCCAGAAACAATTATAACGTCATCTACCCTGCCCGTAATTCTATAATACCCAACTTCATCTCGTAATGCACCGTCTCCAGTAAAGAATTTTCCTGGAAAAGTTGAAAAATAAGTTTCTTTAAAACGTTGATGATCATTCCAAATTGTTCTTGCAATTCCCGGCCACGGAAATTTTATACATAAACTTCCTGTAACCTGATTTCCTTCTATTTCATTTCTTTTTTCGTCCATCAAAACAGGCTGAATACCAGGCAACGGCAAAGACGCATATGTTGGTTTTGTAGGTGTTACAAATGCAATTGGAGAAATTAATATACCACCTGTTTCTGTTTGCCACCAAGTATCGACTAATGGGCAACGTTTTCCTCCAACATGATCATTATACCAATGCCATGCTTCCTCATTTATTGGCTCCCCAACTGACCCAATCACTTTTAGTGATTTCATCGGAAAAGATTGAACATAGCTCAAATTTTCTTTTGCCAAAGCCCTAATGGCAGTTGGTGCGGTATAAAATTGGGTTATTTTATGCTTTTCGATTACTTCCCAAAAACGACTACAATTAGGATAACTTGGAATCCCCTCAAAAAGTACAGTGGTTGCACCATTTAATAAAGGCCCATATAAAATATAAGAATGTCCAGTAATCCAACCTATATCGGCGGTACACCAAAAAATATCATTTTCTTCATAGTTAAAAACGTTCTTAAAAGTATAGGCCGTATATACCATATAACCTGCCGTAGTATGAACCATACCTTTAGGTTTTCCTGTTGATCCAGACGTATAAAGAATAAATAATGGGTCTTCCGAATCCATTATTTCTGCAATATTATTATCCGAAGCTTCTTCAAGCAAAGGCTGCAGCCATAAATCTCTGCCAATACTCATATTTACTTCTGTATTGGTTCGTTTTACAACTAATACTTTTTCGACTGTTGGACAATTAATTAGTGATTCATCAATTATTTTCTTCAAATGAATTGTTTTATCACCTCTAAAACCGCCATCGGCAGTAATAACCATTTTGCATTCGCTATCATTTATTCTTGAAGCAACCGCAGAGGCCGAAAAACCTGCAAAAACAACTGAATGAATAGCTCCAATTCTTGCACAAGCTAATATTGAAACCGCCAATTCTGGAATCATTGGTAAATAAATACACACTCGATCACCCTTCTTTATTCCTTGTTCACGGAGGACGTTTGCCATTTTGCAAACACGCTGATGCAAATCAACATAGGTAATGTGTTGGGCAATATCATTTGGATTATTGGGTTCGAAAATAATTGCAGTTTTATTCCCTCTTCGAGCTAAATGCCTATCAATACAATTCTTTACAATATTCACTTTTGCCTCTGTAAACCATTTAATTTTGGCTTCAGACATATCAAAATCAAACACTTTTTCCCATTGTTGATACCAAGTGAAATTTTCTTCAGCAATCTTACCCCAAAATTTTCTAGGTTCGCGAATAGATTTATTATAATGTTTGAAATATTGTTCTAAACTGTCAATCTTATAGTAGCTCATAATTAATCAAAATTTATAAATATTTACTTCAAATATAAAAATTGTTAACCACAAATAGATTCTAAATACGTCTTATTATCAAATTCTACTTTTAGTAATTAAAAAAGTTTGATAATAATAAATAATGTACTATTTTTTTATTTAATTTGTAAAAAAACAAAATGCAATTCAACCCTAATGATTTAGAACAATCTGCTATCTACAAACTGATAACGGGTGCAATTATTCCAAGACCAATTGGTTGGATTTCTAGCATTAGTGAAGATGGTATTCATAATCTTGCTCCTTTTTCATATTTTAATGCCGTTGGAGACGACCCGCCTCACGTTATGTTTTCTACTGTTCGTTCCAACAATTCTAATAAAGATACTTTAAATAATGTACTTCAAACGAAGCAATTTGTTGTCAATATGGTCACCGAGGATTTGGTAGAACAAATGAATATGACTTCTCAATCTATACCTGCCAATGAAAGCGAATTTGAAATGGCAGGCCTCACTCCTATTGATTCAATTATTGTAAAGCCGCCAAGAGTGAAAGAAGCTAAAATTACAATGGAGTGTGAATTAGTCCATCATTACACTTTAGAAAATTCAAAATCTGGGGGAGCTACAATTATTATTGGAAAAATTGTAATGATTCATATTGACGAAAGCGTATTGTTAGAAAATTATAAAATTAATTTAGAAACCTACAAACCTATTTCACGTTTGGCAGGGTCTAATTATTCTAAATTAGGAGAGATTTTCTCCGTTAAAAGATAAAAAATGAAAATAGCAGTAATTGGCGGTGGTCCTGGAGGTTTGTATTTTTCAATTTTATTAAAGAAAGCAATTCCAACGTGCGAAATTGATATTTATGAACGTAACAAACCTGATGATAGTTTTGGTTTTGGAGTTGTGTTTTCAGATGAAACTTTGGGTGAATTTCTAAAGCGAGATATGCAATCCTATGAGTTGATTAGAAGTAAATTTGCCTATTGGGACGACATTATTATTGCTAGAGATGGCCAAGAAGTTAGCATAGCAGGAAATGGATTTTGTGGCTGTTCTAGAAAAACTTTATTGCAATTACTTCAACAACGATGCATCGAAGAAGGTGTGAATTTGCATTTTGAACAAAATGTAGATGATTTAAATAAATTTAAAAACGCTGATGTTATTATTGCTTCAGATGGAATTTCGAGTGCTATTCGTAGTCAGTTTCAAGAGGATTTCGGTACAAAAATTACCCTAAAGAAAAATAGATTTGTATGGCTAGGTTCTACAAAACCATTAGATGCTTTTACCTATTTTTTTAGAACCACACCACACGGAGCTTTTGTTGCTCACTCCTATCAATACGAACAAGGAATGAGTACATGGATATTTGAATGCTCTGATGAAACATGGAAAAAGCATGGATTCGAAATCACAAATGAATCGGATACGATAGCAAAAATAAGTGCTATTTTTAAAGAAGAATTAGACGGGCATGATTTAATTTCAAATAAATCACATTGGCGTCAATTTCCTCACATAACAAATGAAAAATGGTATCATAAAAATATCGTTTTATTAGGCGATGCCAAAGCTACGGCACATTATTCAATTGGTTCTGGAACTAAGTTAGCAATGGATTCAGCGATCGGATTAGCAGATGCAATAATTGCAAACCCTAATAATGTTCAAGCCGCTTTTTCAGAATATGAACAATCTCGACGAAACACTGTCGAAATGATTCAGTATGCAGCATTGGTTTCTTTGGATTGGTTTGAGAATATGGATCGAAATATCCAACACGATTTTCAACAATTTGCCTTTGGTTGTATGACTCGATCCAAAAAAGTAACTTTTGAAAATTTAGCGATTCGTGATGCTTCTTTTCCTGAAAAAGTTTTAAAGGAATTTAATGCTAAAATTGGAGTTTCTGATATGAAAACACCGGCTGCTTTCACTCCGTTTTCTTTACGAAAAATGAAATTAGAAAACCGAATTGTGATGGCTCCAATGGGTCAATATTCTGCAGAAAATGGTTTAGTAAACAATTGGCATTTGGTTCATTATGGAGCAAGAGCCACAGGAGGAGTTGGATTGATTTTGACCGAGATGACAGCCGTTTCAAACACAGGACGCATTACTTTAGGTTGTGCTGGTATTTGGTCTAATGAGCAAGTAGTTGAATGGCAAAAAATAACTGATTTTATTCATAGAAATAGTGCTACAAAAATCGGAATTCAATTGGGACACTCAGGAAGAAAAGGAGCAATTTCTGTACCTTCAATTGGAAATAATATCCCACTTGAAAATGGTTGGGATTTAATTTCAGCTTCCGAAATTGCTTTTTCTAACACTAATAAAACTCCCAGAGAAATGACTTTGGAAGATATGAATCAAGTAGTTTCAGAGTTTGTTAAAGCTACAAAAAATTCTGATTTGGCACAATTTGACATGATCGAACTTCAAGCTCATCATGGGTTTCTATTGGCTTCGTTCTTATCACCACTCACCAATATCCGTAGCGATGAATTTGGCGGAAGCCTTGAAAATAGAATGAAGTTTCCACTTCGGGTTTTCATAGAAATGAGAAAAGTTTTTGATGCTAACAAACCTATGTCTGTTAGAATATCGGCATCGGATTGGGCAGAAAACGGAATTTCAGAAGCCGATATTTTTGAAATTTCTAATGCTTTCAAAAAAGCTGGAGCTGATATTATTAATGTTTCGTCTGGAAATACTGTCGAAAACCAAAAGCCAATTATTGGAAGAATGTGGCAAACCCCCTTTTCTGATGCCATTCGAAATACGGTAAAAATTCCAACAATTACTGCAGGATATATTCAGGATATCGACCAAATAAATACTATTATACTGAACGGTCGTGCCGATTTAGTAGCACTTGGACGTCCTTTATTATTAGACGCTAATTTTGTTAGAAACGCTCAAGCTTATGAGCAATTTAAAGCAACTGATATTCCTAGTCAATATTTTCCTGGAACTTCGCATTTATATCCTTTCAAGTCTTCCGAACGAAAACAAATGGAACTGATGAAAAAGGCTTTAAAACCAAAAAGCAACGAGAAATAATTATGAAGAATTTTGAAGATAATTTTGCAGAAATTCATTTGCCTGAAAAACAATTTCAGCCTGAATATTTATTCAATCACGCTGATTTTGAATTAAATAATAGTTTAAATTGTGTCGAAAAACTGCTCGATATTCATATTAAAGAAGGTCGAGGAAAATCAATTGCCATTCGTACTTTTGACGAAACGTGGACTTTTCAGGATTTATATGACAAATCAAACCAAATTGCACATGTTCTAATTGATGATTTAGGTCTTGTTTCTGGCAACCGTGTTTTGATTCGATCGGCTAATAATCCTATGTTTGTAGCCTGTTGGTTTGCTATTTTGAAAGCTGGAGGAATTGTAGTGGCAACAATGCCATTGCTTCGAGAGAAGGAATTAGAAACTATGATTGAATGTGCCGAAATTTCTCATGCTTTTTGTGACATTCGACTGCTAGAGGCCCTTTCATCAGTAAAATCCTCCTTTCTAAAATCAGTTTGTACTTTTGATGGATCAAATGAAAGTAAGTCGGATTTAGAAACCTTGATGGAATCAAAACCAACTATTTTTGATAATTATCCAACATTTGCGGAAGCAGTTTCAATCATTGGATTTACTTCTGGAACTACAGGATTGCCAAAAATGACAGCTCATTTTCACAAAGATATAGTGTTGGTTTGCGAAGCTTTTCCAAAATATGCTTTACAACCAAAAGCAGATGATATTTTCACTGGCAGTCCGCCACTTGGTTTCACATTTGGTTTGGGCGGACTTGTTTTATTTCCGTTTTATTATGGTGCTTCTACATTTTTAATCGAGAAACCATCGCCTGAAATTTTGCTAAAAGCCATCGAAGATTTCAAAATCACTATTTGTTTTACAGCTCCTACTGCCTGGCGAATGATTACTCAAAAAACAGGTGAATTTGATATTTCTAGCTTACGAAAATGTGTTTCGGCAGGCGAAAATTTGCCATTAAATGTTTGGGAAGATTGGTATAAAGCCACTGGATTAAAAATAATTGATGGAATTGGAGCCACCGAATTATTACATATTTTTATTTCTTCAAATGACGAAAATATGAAACCTGGAGCAACGGGAATGCCCATTCACGGATATGAAGCAAAAATTATTGACGATAATGGAAATGAGGTTGAAACTAATGCAAACGGAAGACTGGCTGTGCGAGGAATAACAGGTTGCAAATATCTAAATCGTCCAGAAAAACAATCAGAATATGTACAAAATAAATGGAATATAACAGGAGATATTTTCAAAAAAGACGAAGAAGGGTACTACTGGTTTATAGCTCGTGGCGATGATATGATAATTTCTTCTGGTTATAATATTGCTGCAATTGAAGTAGAAAGCGTACTTTTGACTCACGATGCTATTCTAGAATGTGCCGTGGTGGGCATTCCAGACGAAAATCGAGGTATGTTAGTTTGTGCCAATATAGTTTTGAAAAATCCAGCTTCCGCAAATGATGATCTGGCAAAAACCATACAGGATTGGTTTAAAGAGGTGGCAGCTCCCTATAAATATCCAAGAATAATTAGGTTTCACGATGTTTTACCAAAAACAGAAACAGGAAAAATACAACGTTTTAAACTGAAATAGAAAGTTATGAATCAACCATTTATTAAACAAGAACAAGTTCGATTTCAGCACGTTGATTATGCTGGAATAGTTTTTTATCCTCGGTATTTCGAAATGCTAAATTGCATTGTTGAGGATTTTTATGAAGAAGTATTAGAATTGCCTTTCAATAAAATGCACGAAACGGGAGGTATTCCTACTGTTGATTTAAAAGTTCAATTTAAAAATCCTGCACGTTTGGGAGAAATTTTAACCAAATCATTTTGGATAAAAAAAATTGGGGGAGCATCACTTTTATGTGGTTTTAAATTTGAAAATCAACAAAATAATATCTGTATAGAAGGCGAAGTCACTTTGGTTAATGTTTCGTTTGCAGAGAATAGAAACATCATTAAAG
>CAIJXW010000032.1 GCA_903824755.1 uncultured Bacteroidota bacterium
AAACCAGTTTTCGGCTTTTGCAAACTTTTTGTTCGCTTATTTTTGATGTTTTTTTTATCGAATGCCTAACGTGCTGAAAACCCGATTTTTGGATAGCGATTTTTTTTTGATTATCGAAGGTATTGAGGTTTGTTTGGGTTATAGCTGTTGTTTTGGGGTTATAATTTTATTATTTGGTATTATATATTTAAAAAAAACTGAATGATGATTTCGTTTTTGGAATGTTAATGTATTAGCTTTGTGTTTGTGTTTGGTACTAAAATTATTTCTATATATGTTAAAGTGGAATATTAGAATTTTTGTCAGTTTGTTTTTGGTGATTTGGACGGTTTCTTTTTCGCAATCTTTTGAGGGGAAGATTATTTATTCTAATTCATATAAGAGTAAAAATACGCAGTACACTTATGAAAGATGGGTTTCTATATTGGGAGACACAGAGACTTTTTTTATTAAGGGTGGTGATTATAGGATTGTGACTAATGGGAGTTTGATGCGATGGCAACTTTATATTAATAAGGACAACAAGCTGTATAGCAAAATGGCTAATACTGAAACTATTTTATGGAAAGATGTTAGTATTCAAGAAGATGAAGTGCTGAGTGTCAAGATAAACAAAGGCAGTATTAGAGTGCTTGGTTATCTTTGTGACGAAATTATTTTGAGTTGCAAGGGTGGTGTTCGGAGGTATTATTTTAGTTCAAAGCTTGGTGTTGATTCAAAATTATTTATGAATCATAGGTATGGGAATTGGTATGATTATTTGTCAAAATCTAATGCTTTGCCGTTGAAGATGGTTATTGAAAACCCTGAATATATAAAATTCAGTACTGCTATTTCTGTTGTTTCTATGGAAGTTGAGGGTTCTGATTTTGAATTGGAAGATGATGCTAAATTGGAGAAAAGTAGGTTTTGATTGTTAATTTGAAAGAGTCAGAGTTGTAATTTAGCCCCGATTGAAGTGGCATCCCTTGAGGGTGTGAGGCACGAACTCCTCAAGGATATAACGGAAAGCGGGAACAATCGTGGAATGAAACGAAAAGGGTCTGCTCCTAATAATTATTAATCAAAACGAATTGCTTTTACTGGTGTTATTTTTGTTATTATGAATGACGGAATGAGTAGCACGATCAAACAAATGGTTGCTGTACCTAGATTTAGTAGTAGTATATTTAGAAAATTGATGTCGACTGGTGCTTGATTGACGTAATAATTTTCTGGATTTAGTTTTATTATTCCGAAATAATCTTGGATAAGAACGAGTCCGATTCCGATGAAATTGCCCCAAAAAAGACCTCTTACGATTAAATGGAATGCATTATAGAGGAAAATTTTTCGTATTGTCCAATTATTTGCCCCCATTGCTTTTAGAATTCCTATCATTTGTGTGCGTTCTAAAATGAGCACTAGTAGGGCGACCGCCATGTTTATTGTTGCTACTGCAATCATGATGATGATGATAACGATGATGTTGAAGTCAAATAGTTTGAGCCATTCAAATATATATATGTATTTTTCGACTATTGTTTGTGTGTTTAGGGTAGAACTTATTGCTTGATAAACTTCTTCGCCTTTGGTTTTTATGGTTTTAAAATCGGATACAAAAACTTCGAAAGCTCCGACTTGGTTTTCGCTCCATTTATTGATTCTCTGAAGGTGTCGAATATCGCCAATCACATATGTAGCATCAAATTCTTGAAATCCTGAATTATAAATTCCTACGATTTTAAAGACTCGAAGATTTGGTTTTTCGGTGTTATTTTCTTTCATAAAAAACGAATTAAATCTATCACCAAGTTTTAGATTTAGTCGTTTTGACAAAAATTCGGAGAGAAGGACTTCTTCGTTAATAGTTTGTTTTAGGTTGGGCAATCTTCCTGAAACGAGGTATTCTTGTATATTTTTCCACTGGTAATCCTTGCCTACTCCTTTAAATAGTATACCTTCAAAAGAGGTTTCGGTTCTGATGATTGCAGCTTTATTGGCAACTGCTTGAATGTGGCTAATGCCTTCTACTGTGTTGAATTTTGGATAAAATTCTTGATGAATATCTATTGGGTTTACGGAAATTTGGGACTGATTATCGTCATATTTTGAGATTATTATATGTCCGTTGAAGGTCGAAATTTTATCGCGTATTTTCTGTTGCAAACCAATTCCTGTTGCAATAGAAACAATCATCATAATCATACCAATTGCAATTGCGGCAATTGCAATTTTTATAATTGGTGCAGATATACTACTTTTATGGTCTTTTGCTGTAAGTAGTCTTTTTGCTATAAAATATTCTAGATTCAATTGAGTATTTGTATAATATTGGATTTCAAAAATACGTTATTAGAAGCTATTTTCAACAAAATCAAAAGATTTAATTATTTATTTTACATTCTATATGAATCATTTTAACGTTTTGAGATTATATTATTCTGGTTTTATATACCAAAAAGCAAAATTATTTCTGATATTAATTGTGATATCAGGGTTTGTTATTTCTTGTAAACCAGCACAAAACAAAATTAAAAGCAAAGAAATTTCTAGAAAAACAAGAGTTGTAACTAACAAAAATAATAATCGATTTAGCACAGGAGCCGATAATTTTGAGGGTTATTTTTCATTAATCGAGAACAAACGTGTGGGTATTGTTTCTAACCAAACTGGAATTGTTTTTTATGATTCTATTTTTATGACCCCTAACAAAAATGGGCTTTTGCATGTCTTGGATCGTGAAACCAAGAAAATTCACTTGGTTGATTTTTTAAAAAATAAAAAAATTAATTTACAAAAAATCTATGCTCCCGAACATGGTTTTCGAGGCACAGCTGATGCTGGCGAACATATTGTTGATGGGAAAGACACAAAAACGGGCTTGCCGATTATTTCATTATATGGCGAAAACAGGAAGCCAAAGCAAGAGCATTTGGAGGGAATTGATGTACTAATTTTTGATATTCAAGATGTTGGGGCTCGATTTTATACCTATATATCCACGTTGCACTATATAATGGAAGCTTGTGCGGAGAATTCTATTTCGTTAATTGTGTTGGATCGTCCAAATCCAAATGGAAATATTGTTGATGGTCCGATGCTAGAAAAGGAGTTTTCGAGTTTTGTAGGCATGCATCAAATTCCGCTTTTGCACGGAATGACAATTGGTGAATATGCCAAAATGATAAATGGAGAAAAATGGCTAAAAGATTCTCTTCAATGTGATTTGAAAGTGATTGCTTGTTCGAGTTATCATCACGAAATGAGTTACAGTTTGCCTGAAAAGCCATCGCCAAATTTACCAAATGACCAAGCAATAAATTTATATGCGAGTTTGTGTTTATTTGAAGGGACAAATGTTAGTGTAGGTCGTGGAACCGAAAAACAATTTCAGATTTACGGCTCTCCCTATTTGCCTGTGGGTGATTTTAGCTTTATTCCGAGACCAAATTTTGGAGCAAAAGAGCCACTCTATAATGGCATTGAATGCTTTGGCGAAGATTTATCTAATATCCCAAAAACTACTAAATTAGAATTAAAATGGTTGCTAAAAACTTATAATGAAACAGTTGACAAAACAAAATTCTTCAATTCTTTTTTTTCAAAGCTGGCTGGGACAAAAAAATTGCAAGAACAAATTGAGGCTGGATTATCAGAAGATGAAATTCGAGAAAGTTGGAAAAATGGGCTAAATGATTTTAGAAAACTGAGAAAAAAGTATTTGATTTATTAAGTAAGTTTTAGATTGTGATTCTTTCTTGAAATAATCAATTTTTAAGACGGTTATAACGGCAATCTCTTTTTCATTTCTTCAACAATATTAAATGCAGCTGGGCAAATAGCTACGTTTTTTAATGTTAAATCAGAAATTTGTTGGAATTTTTTTCGGCCAGTATGAGGAAATTCTCTACATGCTTTTGGGCGAACTTCATAGATGGAACAAGCATTTTCATTGTCTAAAAAGGTGCAAGGAACGCTTTGCAAAACATAATCCTGATCTTCATCAATTTTCAAAAATTGACTTATAAATTGTTGTTGTTTTTGCTTCAAATGCTTTGAAACTCTCTCAATATCGGCTGTTGTAAAAAGCGGCCCAGTGGTTTTGCAGCAATTTGCACACTGCAAACAATTTGTTTTTTTAAATTCAGATTCGTGAATTTCTTGCATTATATAATCTAAATTCTTGGGTGTTTTCTTTTTTAGCTTATCAAAATACTTTTTGTTTTCGATATGCTTATCTTTGGCTTCTTTAGGAAGTGCGTTAATAATGTGTTTCATTCGTGAATTTGTCTAATCGTTTATTCGATAAAACATTTTGCAAAATTACTTAAAACAAATCAACAAATAACCAAAGTAACGACTCAACTATAATGAAAGATCTTTTCGGAACCGCCATTCTTGACTATCAAACTAACAATTCTCCTGAGGATTTGACTACAGAAACATCAATTTCTGAAGAAGATGAAATGTTAGTTGCTTATTTATTTAGGGATTTTTCTGGTATGCCAATTTTAGAGCAGAAAGCACTTTTGCTTGCCAAAGGAAAGGTTTTGGATGTTGGTTGTGGCGCTGGAAGTCATAGTTTATATTTACAAAATGAAAAAAACCTAGCGGTTACAGCAATTGATATTTCTAAAAAAGCGGTTGAAGCTTGTAAATTAAGAGGTGTTTCAAATGTAAAGGTTGAAGATGTTTTGTTTTTTGAAACCGACGAAAAATTTGATACCATTATTCTATTAATGAATGGAACAGGGATTTTTGGAAAATTAGAAAATGTATCAAAATACTTACAAAAATTGAAATCTTTGTTGGCTAAAAATGGTCAAATTCTGATTGATTCTTCAGACATTATTTATATGTTTGATGAAGATGGGGACGGCGGAAAATGGATTTCTGGCGATAGCTATTATGGCGAGTTAGAATTTACTATTACCTACAAAGGCGAAAAAGAAGCGTCTTTTCCTTGGTTGTATATGGATTATAACACGTTGCAAAATGCGGCTGTTGCCAATGGGTTTCAATGCGAATTAGTTTTGGAAGGCGAACATTATGACTATTTAGCGAGGCTGACTGTCTAAATATCGAGCTAAAACTAGGGGATATTCAGGTATTTATGTGTTTGCAAAGAGATACGCCATTTTGGGTTGTTCATTACATAATCTACAATTAGCGGTGTCATTTCTTCTTTTTTGCTCCATTCTGGCTGAAGAAAAAGAATGGCGTTTGTGTTTACTTTTTCGGCTTGCTCTTCGGCAAATATAAGGTCGTGTTTGTTGTGAATGATTACTTTTAATTCATTGGCATTATCATAAACCGTTTGCGTTGGCAATTTATTTTTCTTTGGGGAAAGACAAATCCAATCCCAATTTCCTGACAAAGTATAGGCTCCAGAAGTTTCAATATGAACTTTCAGACCCTTTTCTTTTAGTTTTTGTGTAAGCAAAGTCATGTCCCACATTAAGGGTTCGCCACCAGTAACGACAACTGTTTCCGAAAATTTGAGAGCGTTTTCTACAATCCTATCGGTTTTTGTTGGGGGATGCAATTCGGCATTCCAACTTTCTTTCACATCACACCAATGGCAACCTACATCACAACCACCAATTCTTATAAAATAAGCAGCCGTTCCTGTATGGTATCCTTCACCTTGAATCGTGTAGAATTCTTCCATTAGCGGAAGCATTTCTCCTTTATCGACAGCCGTTTGTGTTTCTTTATTGAGCATTTTTTGTATAAAATAGGTTGCAAAGGTAGTGAAAATAGGATTTAGGATTGCTGTTTTGAGAATTAAGATTGCGGAAATAATCGAGAAGCCAAGTAAAATTCTTTAGCCCTGATGGAAGTGGTATCCCCTGCTTTTTTGCAGGGATATAACGGACAGCAGGAACTATCAGTTGTAGAAAAGCCAAAATTTAGGCTCCAAAAAAAACCGACACTTTTTTTGAGTATCGGTTTTAAAATTTTTTAAATGAATTTATTTTAATAGTTTTAATGACTGCAGTGCATATTCGTTAGCGGGGTCTAAAGTCAATGTTTTATTAAAATATTCTTTTGCTTTTTCTTTGTCAGTGTTGGCATAGGCAGCGGCGATAGCATTATAGGATTCAATAAACTTTGTTTTTACGGCAGGTTTTGCTAATTCTTCTGCTCCTTTTTCGGTTACAACGTCAATATATTGTTGATAATATTTGATGATCATTTCGTCAATTTCGAGTAAATTATTTGCACGAGCTCTAAAAATGTATGCGTCTTGAGTTGTTGGCGAAGCTGTGATAACGTTACCGAAAGCCGCATCGGCTTTTTGGAGTTCTTCTACGTTTGGTTTTATTACATCTTTCCTAGTATTATTATAGTATAAAGAATTTCCAAGATAAAAATTGTCCAACACATAATTTTTTGAATTTACGTTTGTAACCGCAATTTCATATATAGCGGCGGCTTGTTTGAAGAGTTTTTGCTCATAGAATTTCTTACCGATTTCACTCAAATCATTTGTCATGGTGATTTCTGTATCCACTGCTTTTTTCAAATTTGTTACTCCACTATCAAAAACAGTTTGGTCTAATGCTTTGGTCTCCAAGTTGTTCGCTTTTTTCAAATTAGCAAGTCCTAAATACATATAGTCACGTGCTATAATTTTGTTTTTTGGGTTTGCAATATAGGTTTGCAATGCAATTATTGCCGAATCAATATTTCCATTTTCATAGGCTGAATACCCTAAATATCTGAAAATTCTTGGGTTTACCTTATCTAATTCTTTCATTTTATTTGCTTCGCCTTCAAGTGCAACATAGTCCTTGGCCAAAATCAAGAAATCGGCATGACGCATACGAGAAGTTAACGAATAATCCGTTAGTTTCATATATGTTTCATAATATCCTAATGCTTTTTGAATGTATTCTTTGTTGTTTTTTGGTTCATTTATTCCCCACAAATAATACGTTTCTGCTAATTCTCTATAAACTGGACCATATTCTGGATTGGTCGAAATCACGTTGTCATAGGCTTTTACTGCTTCAATAAAAGCTCTTGCTCCTTTCAGCAAAACGCCCAATTGCATTTTTGCACGAATTAAGCTTGGGTCAATTGCAAACGCATCTCGATAGGAAACATAGGATTCATTTTGTTTTTTATCGCCATAATAGGCATCACCCAAAGCCAATAATAATTGTGGATCAGATGGATTGGTCACTTTTGCTTTATTCAAATTAACTAAAGCAGAAATATAATCTGGTTTTTCGGCATTCATATAGGCTCTTGCTATATAAACTAATGGCTCAATTTCTTTCTTTTTTAAATCTTTTGTAGCCAAATTAAAATTATTTTGGGCAGCCGTTAGATTATTTTCGTCAAGATCCATTTGCCCTAAACCGATATAATTAAATTTTGCCTCCTCAGAAACAGCAAGTCCTTTTTGAAAATATATTTTGGCTGAATCAGCTATCTTTTGAGTCAAATATACATTTCCCATTAGAAAATAGGCCTTTCCACTGTTGGGCTTTGTTTGAATCATTGCTTTCAAAATTCCTTTTGCCTTTTCAAATTGTTCGGCATCAATAGCTTTTTTTACTTGGTCTATTTCTTGAGCCGATACTGATGCAAAAGTGGCTAGTACAATAATTCCAAAACATTTTAATTTATTCATTTTTAATTTATTTTATTTTTTCAGATTCAATTCCTTTTCTGATAATAATATTTCTCGATGGCATTTTTTCAGGCAATAGTCCTGATTTGAGTATTATTCTTTGTCCAATATCCCCAGCTACAAAGGAGGCAAATCCCATTCCGAGACCTGAATATCCTTGACAATTGATTATATACAAATCTCGTACCAAAGGATATTTACCTTCGGCTATGTTGTTTTGAGTCGGTTGAAAATATTCTTTTTTTCCAACTCCTTTAACGTTCAAAATCGTTAGACTTTTTAGGGTTTTGGCTATTTTTAAAGAGGGTTGCATTAACCAATTTACACCTACCACTCCTATCATTCCATCATTTTCTGAAACAAATTTTATTACGTCTTCATTTGTTTTGAACGAAAAAACTCCCGTTTTCGGTATTTCTTGCAAACCTGACAGCTCTTTCAAATATCGAAATGTACTCGAGTTGAAATTGTCAAAAACCAGACCTCTACAATTTTGAATGGGTTGTCCTTTCATGAAAGCTATAATATCTTCTAACGCAATTAATGTGTCTTTATTTTTTTTGTTTGAAATAAAAGCAATTGCATCGGTGGCAATTTTAGTAATTCTAGGCGTGATTTTTTTGTTTTTAAAAATGCTTAGTTCTTTTTGATTAAGGGTTCTTGATAATACAGCAATATTTGCGGTATCTTTTACTAAACTCATCACTACTTCTGTTTCTGACTTAGCCACTAATTTGATACTTGCATCATATTTGCTTTCAAAAATCATAATTTGATCTTCTATTACAGGCTTAAAAGTTTCATCTACAAGAACTTTTGTTTTGCCTTTCAGGATAGTTTCGTTTTCGTTTTTAGTGGTTTGATTACAACCAAAAAAACCAAGAAAAATAACTGCAAAAATAATCACTAGGAGATTTTTCATATTTTCTATTTATTATCTGAAACTATTCGATAAAACCTGATGAAGGAATACACTATTAGCACTACCCCAAGGGCAATTCTATAATTTGTTTTCATTTCTACTGGGAAATTTTTCCAGAAGATAATAAGTAACCCCATAAAAAAGTAGGCCAAAAAAAAGACCATTCCTATAACGAGAAAAAACCGCTTTTTTAGCGATTTCTTCTCCATATTTTTTGTTGAATTATTCAAAATTTATTCTGGTGATTGAATAGTAATAGGGAGAGAGTATTGAACTCTTACTTTTTTACCATTTTGTTCCCCAGGAACCCATTTTGGACATTTTTGAAGAACTCTAATAGCTTCTTTTCCTGTTCCAAAACCAATGTCTCTTACTACTTTGATATCGGTTAGAGAACCATCTTTTTCTACTACAAAAGTCACATATACTTTACCTTTCAATCCGTCTTCTTCTGGAATTCTATAATTATTTCCTACATATTTATAGAATTTCTCCATACCTCCAGGGAAGTCAGGTTTTACTTCAATACCAGCGGTATTATAAATATTATTGTCATCTACAACATCACCAGGTCCGTTTCCAACTGGTTCCACAGTCAATTCGGCATCTGGATCTCCTTTGATTGTTTCGTCACCAATTTTTTTCTTTTCTAATTCAACAACTTTTGGTGGCTCTTCCGTTACTTCTTCAGCCTTTGCTACTACTGGTTTCACAAATTTTACTTGATCAACTTTTGGTGGTGGCGGTGGCGGTGGCGGAATGTTTTCCTTTGGTTGTTCTTTTGGTGGCAACTTCACCGTTATAATTTTTTGATCCAAAGAATCATCATCATTCCCTTTCGGAATCATATTGATAATTAGAGGTGCAGCAATTGCAAAACCAAAAAGAACTGAACCTATAATAAGGGCTCTTACGGTAGTTTTAGGATTTGACTTTCTTAATTCGTAGGCACCATAAACTTTATTACGTCCTTCAAAAACAATTTCAAGCCATTGATCTTTTAAAATATCTAATTTCATCTGTATATTTTATTTATTTTTAGGAAGATGGAACGCAATAGTCATTTTCTTATATACCAAAAATGATTGTCGTGTGCGTTTCATTTTTCTTAATTATTAGGTTATTAGGAAATAAGAAATTCTTATTTTCCTTCTAACAATTTTGTTTCTTCGGGCGAAAAATCATTAACGATTGCATATGTTGGTACATCTACAATTGCCATTTCATCTAATATGTCAATCAAATTTCTGTAATTGGATTTCTTACTCGGTTTGATAATAACAATAATTCCTTTGTTTTTATTTCCAGTATATTCCAAAACTTTTTTCTTTCTAGAAAGCAATTCTTCACGAATTCCTCCTTTTCCATAGGCAAAGTCTTTTGGCGTTCCACCAGCAACTGGAGTAGCTAACAAACCTACATATCGAACCAATTTATTATTATCACCCAACAAAATAGTCATTGTTCGATTTTCATCTACTTTAACATCTTTATTTTTAGTTGGATCTTCTTCTTTATCTGGCAACCCCAAGCTCATCGATTGTGGTTTAGACAACGTTGTGGTAAGCATAAAGAATGTGATTAGCAAGAACGCTAAATCCACCATAGCTGTTAAATCTACTTTTGAATTTTGCTTTTTACTTCTTACTTTACCACCTTTGTCGCCACCGCCGTCAGTATTTAATTCAGCCATTTTAGTGTATCTTTTTTAATTAAAAATCTTTTCCTCTCAAACCCGTAACCAAACTAAAGCTATTGATTTTTTGGTCTTGCAAAATATCCATTACTTTTTTGATTGCTGGATATTCTTCTTTTGCATCTCCTTTGATTGCTACTTGCAATTCTTTGTCGTTAGCTTCAATATTGGCTATTCGAGAATTATAAATCCAATCTTTCAATTGATTGTCTAATGAATCCTTAGGAATTCCTGGCTGTTCTGCCTTGGTTCTATCCGCCGCTTTCATTGCGATAATCTGGCTCAAACTTTGAATTGGCACACCAAATCCCTCCATTAAAGCAAATTTATCCTTTTCGTCTTGAGAGAATTTCACACCGTATTTTTCTCCCATTAGTTCAAGTGTTCTTTTACGAACTTCTCTTCCTTTTAGGTCATAAAATACTTTTCCTTTTCCTATAGTAATTGTAGCCAAATCTGTTTCAGGCAATTTTGTTTGCACTGTTGAAGCAGGCGTATCTACAGGTAATGCTTCTGGCACTTTTGCTGTAGCTGTCAAAATAAAGAAAGTAAGCAGTAAGAAAGCTACATCACACATCGCGGTCATATCAGTCGATGTTGACTTTTTTTTCATTTTTATTTTAGCCATTATTTTATATATTATTTGATTAAAAAATCAAAAATTATTGTTTCAAGCTACCTCTGAATTTTCTGTAAGTATTTACAATTGTTGT
>CAIJXW010000033.1 GCA_903824755.1 uncultured Bacteroidota bacterium
TATCGAACAGTAAACAAGTTTCCTTCTTTTAATAAATGAGTTATTTTTACTTTAGATCGGATATAAGATTTATTTAACTCTTTTGCTAAAGCCAATAAATCTTTCTTATTCATTTGAAAAAAACCTTTACTACTATGCCAATCTAATAGTATCTCTTGATGCAAATAAGTATCCAAAACTTCACTATTAATTAAAGCATCTGATTTATAAAAATCGAGTATCATTTTTTTACTACTCATAGCTCTTTCAATTTAGTTAATATGTCTGGTATTTTTTTAATATTTGCCAATTGTTTCAACTTCTCTCTAGATTCTTCAATTGGTGTACCGAAATATGTTTTTCCTCCTTGAATCGATTTTGTAATCCCAGTTTGTCCTAAAACAACTGCTTTCTCACCTATTGTTATTCCACTTGTAGTGCCAACTTGTCCCCACAATGTTACTTCATCTTCGATAATCACGCAGCCCGCGATACCTGTCTGAGAGGCAATTAAACATTTTTTTCCAATTTTTGTATCGTGACCTACATGAACTTGATTATCAATTTTTGTACCTTCGCCAATAGTTGTATCTCCTGTAACCCCTTTATCAATAGTACACAAAGCACCGATTCCAACATTGTCTTCAATAACCACACGTCCACCAGAGTTTAATTGGTCAAAACCTTCAGCTCGTTTTTTATAATAAAAAGCATCTGCACCCAAAATGGTTCCTGCATGAATGATTACATTATTGCCGATAACGGTATAATCATAAATAGATACGTTGGAATGAATTAAGCAATTTTCACCAATAACTACATGATTTCCGATAAATGTATTCGGCTGTATAACAGTTCCTTTGCCTATTTTAGCTGAAGTAGAAATTGAAGTATTTGAGGACTGAAAAGGTTTAAAATGATTAGTGAGTTTATTGAAATCTCGAAATGGATCGTCAGAAATCAACAATGCTTTTCCGTCAGGACAGTCAACATTTTTATTGATCAAAATGATTGTTGCCTCAGATTGTAACGCTTTGTCATAATATTTTGGGTGGTCAACAAAAACTATGTCTCCTGGCCCTACAACATGAATTTCGTTCATTCCAAAAACTTCAAAATCCCCATCGCCAATAAATTCACAATTTATTAAGGCTGCAATTTCTTGAAGACGATACGTTTTTGGAAATTTCATGCTGTTTTGTATTCAGTTTTATATTTAAAAAAATTATTCCTTAACTCGTTCCATATAAGAACCTGATGCAGTATCAATTTTAATTTTATCGCCTTCGTTTATAAATAAAGGAACATTCACAATGGCTCCAGTTTCTACAGTTGCTGGTTTGGTAGCATTTGTTGAAGTATTTCCTTTAACGCCTGGCTCAGAATAAGTTACTTCCAAAACTACTGAAGCTGGCATATCGACTGATAAAGGCAAATCGGTTTCTGTATTGATACTAATCATAACGTTTTCTCCTTCTTTTAGTAAATCTGGCGAATCCAAAATGTCTTTATTCAATGATATTTGTTCAAATGTTTCAATATTCATGAAGTGAAATAAATTCCCCTCTGGATATAAAAATTGAAATTTGTGATTTTCAACCCGAACTTCATCTATCTTATGACCTGCAGAAAAAGTATTATCTAAAACTTTACCGTTTGTCAAACTTTTTAATTTTGTTCTAACAAAAGCTGGTCCTTTTCCAGGCTTTACATGAAGAAATTCAATGATTTTATAGATATCATTGTTATATTTAATGCATAATCCATTTTTAATATCTGATGTAGATGCCATATTCTATTTATTTTTCGTTTTTATTATTCTAATTAATATCCTCCCGTATAACCTTTCATAATTCCTCGTGAAGAATTTCTGATAAAATCTAATATTTCATCTCGCTCGGTAGTTGCTTCCATTTCGGCTTCAATGATTCCAATAGCTTGAGTTGTATTATAATTTTTTTGGTATAAAATTCTATATATTTCTTGAATTTCTCTAATTTTTTCGGTAGTAAAACCTCTTCGTCTTAATCCAACGGAATTTATCCCAACATAAGATAAAGGCTCTTTAGCCGCTTTTGTATAGGGCGGAACATCTTTACGAACCAATGACCCTCCCGAAATCATGGCGTGATCTCCAATATGAATAAATTGATGTATTGCTGCCAATCCTCCAATAATGGCATAATTTCCAACAATTACATGGCCTGCCAAGGCTACTCCATTAACAATAATTGCGTTATCGCCAATATGACAGTCGTGTGCAATATGTGCAGTTGCCATAACCAAACAATTTTTCCCAATTGTAGTTTGTCCAGATGCAATAGTTCCTCGATTAATCGTTACGCATTCCCGTATGGTAGAATTATCACCTATTATTGCAAGGGAATCTTCTCCTCCAAATTTCAAATCTTGGGGTACAGCAGCAATTACAGCTCCTGGAAAAATATTGCAATTTTTTCCAATTCTAGCACCTTCCATAATTGTCACATTTGAACCAATCCAAGTTCCATCACCTATAACAACGTTATTGTGTATGGTAGTAAATGGTTCAATAACAACGTTTTTGGCTATTTTAGCTCCTGGGTGAACGTAGGCTAATGGTTGATTCATAGTCTTTTTTGTTATTGTTTTTTGGCAATTTGAGCCATTAATTCAGCTTCAGCTACTAATTTGCCATTGGCATAAGCATTTGCCTGCATGTGACAAATCCCTCTTCGAATTGGCGTAATTAGATCACATTTAAATATCAACGTATCGCCAGGTAGTACTTTATGTTTGAATTTTACATTGTCTATTTTCATAAAATAGGTCAAATAATTTTCTGGATCTGGCACCGTACTTAACACAAGTATTCCTCCTGTTTGAGCCATTGCTTCAACGATTATCACCCCTGGCATTACTGGAGCTCCTGGAAAATGTCCTACAAAAAAACTTTCGTTCATTGTTACGTTTTTCATACCAATAATATGATTTTCGGACATTTCAATTATTCTGTCCAAAAATAAAAATGGAGGCCTATGTGGCAAAATATTCATTATTTTATGAATATCCATTAATGGTTCTTGGTTAAAATCAAAAACAGGTACATAATTTCGTTGTTCTATTTTTATAATTTTAGCCATTTTTTTAGCAAACTGAGTGTTTACAAAATGTCCTGGTTTATTAGCGATAACTTTTCCTTTAATTCTAGTTCCAATTAGTGCTAAATCTCCTATTACATCTAGCAATTTATGTCTCGCTGCTTCATTAGGATAATGTAAAGTTAGGTTGTCCAAAATGCCGTTAGGTTTTACTGAAATTGTTTCTTTTCCAAAGGCTAATTTCAAACTTTCCATGGTTGAATCGGAGATTTCTTTGTCAACATAAACGATTGCATTATTCAAATCTCCACCTTGAATAAGTCCGTTTTCTAATAATGACTCTAATTCATGTAAAAAACTAAACGTTCGAGCATCTGAAATTTCTGATTTGAATTCTGAAATATTTTTGATCGTTGCGTTTTGTGTCCCTAAAACTTTAGTTCCAAAATCAACCATGGTTGTAATTTGGTATTCATCACTTGGCATTACTAATATCTCACTTCCTGTAGTTTCGTCTGAAAATGAAATTACTTCTTTCACGACATAATATTTTCGTGCAGCATCTTGTTCGATTATTTCTGCTTTTTCTAATGCTTCAACAAAATATTTTGCCGAACCATCCATAATTGGCAATTCTGACGAATCCAACTCAATACAGACATTATCCAAATCACAGCCTACCAGTGCAGCCAAAACGTGCTCTGGAGTTTGAATTTTAACGCCCAGTTTTTCTAAATTAGTTCCTCGTTGAGTGTTTACAACATAGTTTGCATCTGCCTCAATTACTGGCTGTCCTTCTAAATCGACTCTTACAAATGAAAATCCACTATTTATAGGGGCAGGCTTAAAAGTCATTGTAACGTCTTTTCCAGTATGTAAGCCAACTCCTGTTAGAGAAATTGATTGTTTGATGGTTTTTTGTTTAACCATTATTTGCATTTTTTAAATTCATTATTTGTTTTTTCAGTTCTTCAAATTCTTTCATTATTTTGGGGAAATTTCGAAAATGCACATACGATTTAAAATAATCTGTATATCCAAATGATGGACTTCCCTGTAATATTTCGCCATCTTTGATGTTTCGTCCAACTCCTGATTGAGCTTGAATTCTAACATTATTACCTATTTTTAGGTGTCCAGCAATACCCACTTGACCACCAATCATACAATTATTCCCAATTTTTGTAGAACCAGCAATACCAGTTTGAGCCGCAATTACTGTATTCTCGCCAATTTCAACATTATGAGCAATTTGAATTTGATTATCCAATTTCACTCCTTTTCTAATAATTGTAGAACCCATCGTGGCTCGATCTATTGTTGTACACGCACCAATTTCTACATCAGACTCTATGATTACATTACCAATTTGTGGAATTTTACTGAATGTTTTATCTTTATTTGGAGCAAATCCAAAACCATCAGAACCTATAATTGTTCCCGAATGAATAACACAATTATCTCCAATTTCTGTTTCTGAATACACTTTTGTACCAGCAAAAATAGTAACATTGTTACCAATAACAACATTTTCTCCGATAAAACTATTTGGATAAATCTTTACATTATTGCCCAAAACTACGTTAGAACTAATATAACTAAAACTCCCTAAATACAGATTTTCGCCATATTTTACGTTATCCAAAATTACTGATGCTGCTTCAATGCCAGTTTTTGATCCTTTTGCTTGATCATAATATTCTAATAATTTAGAAAAACTCAAATAAGCATCGGCAACTTTTATTAAAGTGGTTGTGATTGGATTTTCGGGAACAAAAGTATCGTTAACAATAGTGATTGAAGCTTCTGTAGAGTATATAAAATGATTGTATTTTGGGTTGGAAAGAAAAGTCAGCGAACCTTTTTTTCCTTCTTCGATTTTAGACAACGTGAAAACCTCCGCCTTTGGATTGCCAACGATTTCGCCTTCTACTATTTCCGATATTTGTTCTGCTGTAAATTTCATTTCGACAAAAATATAAAAAATAGATTTTAATTAGTATTTTTCTACTAGTTGTTTTGGAAAACAAATATAGTATTTAGTAACTGGTTTCGACAATGCTTTCAAATTCAATTGATCTGACGCTACAATTACATCTTCTATTGTTTTGTCTTTTTTCAATATCCGTATGGGTTCAGCATCGATACTATAGGCTTGATTTTTTATTTTTCCTTTAAAAATAAAATAGGTTGCCTCGTGCTGGCTAATTCCATTTTGTTGTGAAAATGTATCTAAATATTGTGATAGCTCTTCTTTTGAAAATTTTTCGCTACTTAATTTTATTTTTAATAAATCTCTATTGATAATCATTTTTGACAATGAACTTAAAATAAAATCATCATGGTTTTGCCAAGATTTTAAAGCACTTACAATGTCATAATCGTCTAACTGCGAGAACTTTTCTAAAGTGAAATGATCAAACGTATCCGCTTCAATTTTGTTTATCATAAAATACTTTAACGATTCACTGCACGTCAAATCAACTCCTTTCAAAGTTAGCTCTTTTGCTCTTTTTAAAATTTTTGTCAAAATCAATTCTGCCACCAAACTCGTTTTATGCAAATAGGCTTGCCAATACATTAATCGCCGAGCCATCAAAAATTTCTCTACCGAATATATACCCTTTTCTTCGATTACCAATGTGTCATCAACAACCGACATCATTTGAATTAATCGATCTGAATTGATGGTTCCTTCTGCAACTCCTGTATAAAAACTATCTCGTTTCAAATAATCCATTCGATCCATATCCAACTGACTAGAAATTAATTGTAACATAAATTTTCTTGGATATTCTCCTTTAAAAATCTGAATTGCCAAACTTAATTTTCCATCGAAATCTTCGTTTAATTTATTCATAAACAACATTGAAATGTCCTCATGATTTACGTTTTCTACGATGCTATGCTCCATAGCATGCGAAAAGGGGCCATGACCAATATCGTGAAGTAATATTGCAATTAATAAAGCATTCGACTCATCATTTGAAATTGTAATGCCCTTAAAACGCAAAACTTCTATCGCTTTTTGCATAATATGCATACAGCCGAGTGCATGGTGAAATCGGGTGTGATGTGCTCCAGGATAGACTAAATAGGACAATCCCATCTGAGAAATCCTGCGTAACCTTTGAAAATAAGGGTGTTGCATCAAATCAAAAAGGAGTGGATTTGGAATAGTAATAAACCCATAAATCGGGTCATTTAGTATTTTTAACTTATTTATTTGGGTCACGCTTGATAAAATTTGGTTCACAAAGATAAGAAAATTGTTTGCTTTATTAGTCTCAAAATTTAAACGATACTTTATTATCTATTTATTCCATTATTTTCATAAAAACGTTATTATATTGATTATTTTTCAATATTATCGTTCGAAATTTATTTATTCATACAATTCTGCTATATTTGTAGGAGTCAAATTTAATTAAATTATGGAAGAATGTATCTCGGTTTTTGATATGCTAAAAATAGGAATTGGGCCATCAAGCTCTCATACCTTGGGTCCTTGGAGAGCCGCAGAACGATTTCTAAATGAACTGCGAAACGATTCAAATTTACAATCAGTAAATAGAATTAAAATTGATTTGTTTGGTTCTTTATCACTAACAGGTAAAGGCCATGCTACCGATTTTGCTCTGATGTTAGGACTTAGTGGTCAAGACCCAGAAACTATCCCAATTGAAAATATTAATTCGATTATAAATTCAATAAAAACCCAAAAGAAAATCGCTCTTGGCAATGAATTTAATGTTTCTTTCGACTTCATAAATGACATAATATTCAACAAAAACTTCTTACCTTTTCATTCAAATGGACTAACATTTACTGCCTACTTTAATGACAACACAGCCTATTCTTCGACTTTTTATTCTATTGGAGGTGGATTTGTAGTCAAAGAAGAGCGAATTAATGCAAAAAGAAAAATTGAAATTAAATGTGCATTTCCATATAAAATTGAAAAAGCTACCGAACTCCTAGATTATTGCATTTCTGAACAAAAAAAGATATCGGAAATTGTTTATGAAAACGAAAAATCAATGCGTTCTGAAACGGAAATTCACACCGAATTAATGCGGATTTGGAGTACGATGCTAGAATGTATGTATATAGGTTGCCATACAGAAGGGATTTTGCCTGGTGGCCTAAATGTGCATCGAAGAGCGTTTGATATGCATCAAAACCTGATTGGATTGGGCAATTATTCAACTCCTGAAAATTGGCTTACGCAAATTCGTCAAACTGAAGTTAAATTTCGACAAATCTTGCAATGGGTTAGCTGTTTTGCATTAGCTGTAAACGAAGTAAATGCTGCGTTAGGTAGAGTGGTTACCGCACCAACAAACGGAAGTGCAGGAGTAATTCCCTCCGTATTGATGTATTATTTAGTTATCGAAAATCATCAAGCTGGTGAGAAAGAAATAAAACAATTTTTGATGGTAGCAGGAGAGATTGGTAGTCTTTTCAAAAAAGGTTCTACAATATCAGCTGCTATGGGAGGCTGTCAAGCAGAGATTGGAGTTTCGTCAGCAATGGCGGCAGCCGCTTTGTGTGAAGTTATGGGAGGTTCGCCCGAACAAGTTTTGATGGCAGCCGAAATCGCTATGGAACATCACCTCGGAATGACCTGTGATCCTATTGGTGGTTTGGTTCAAATTCCTTGTATCGAAAGAAATACAATGGGGGCAATAAAAGCTATAAATGCAGCAGAACTAGCAATAGGAACCGATCCGAAAAACGCAAAAGTTCCTTTGGATAAGGTAATCGACACCATGTGGCAAACCGCCAAGGATATGAATAATAAATATAAAGAAACCTCAGAAGGTGGATTAGCAATTGCTGTAAATATGGCCGATTGTTAAGAAATTCATTTCTAGTATTAATTTTTAGATTAATTTTACGCTTTAATTTATTTGATTATGTCAGTTGCAAAAAAAGATTACAAGAGAATTACAACAAAGTCATTGATTGAAATGAAACTCAATGGTGAAAAAATTTCTATGCTTACGGCCTATGATTTCACAATGGCAAAAATTGTTGACTCCGCAGGAGTTGACGTAATTCTAGTAGGCGACTCTGCTTCAAATGTGATGGCAGGTCACGAAACCACGCTCCCAATTACTTTAGATCAAATGATTTATCATGCTTCATCTGTTGTTAGAGCAGTAGAACGAGCCTTGGTGGTAGTTGATTTGCCTTTTGGAAGTTATCAATCTGATTCGAAAGAAGCCCTGCGTTCTTCGATTAGAATTATGAAAGAAAGTGGCGGTCATGCCGTAAAATTAGAAGGTGGAAGTGAAATTAAAGATTCAATAAAGAAAATACTAAACGCTGGAATTCCTGTTATGGGACATTTGGGCTTGACCCCACAATCTATTTATAAATTTGGGACCTATCCGTTCGTGCTAAAGAAATTGAGGAAGCAGAAAAGTTATTAGAAGACGCAAAAATGCTTGAAAAAATTGGCTGTTTTGCAATTGTATTAGAAAAAATTCCCGCACATCTAGCCACAAAAGTAGCTCAAAGTATTTCAATTCCTGTAATCGGAATTGGTGCTGGTGGAGGCGTTGACGGACAAGTTTTAGTGATTCATGATATGTTGGGTATGAATAACGAATTTAGTCCTCGTTTTCTTCGTAGATATCTGAATTTATATGAACAAATGACTTCTTCAATAGAAAACTATGTAGCCGATGTGAAAAGTAGTGATTTTCCAAACGCAAATGAACAATATTAAATATTCAGAACCCTTTTTTTGAAAAAAATGAAAGTAATTTCTGATAAAAATAATCTCGAGATTTTGCATGAAGACAACCATTTAATTGTCATCAATAAACGTGTTGGAGATATTGTTCAGGGCGATAAAACGGGAGATAAACCATTGTCAGAAATAGTAAAAGAATATATAAAAGACAAGTACAATAAACCTGGAGAAGTTTTTTTGGGTGTTGTTCATAGACTTGACCGACCGACAACTGGAATTGTCGTTTTTGCCAGAACCAGCAAGGCTTTAACAAGAATGAATGAATTGTTCAGTCAAAGAGAAACTCAAAAAAAATACTGGGCAATCGTTAAAAACAAACCTTCAAAGCAAGAAGATAATTTGATTCATTTCATAAAAAGAAACGAAAAAAACAATACTTCAAAAGCGCATTTAAAAGAAGTTCCTGAAAGCAAACTAGCAAGTTTAGATTATAAAATAATTAAAGAGCTTCAAAATTATGTTGCTCTTGAGATAAAATTATATACAGGAAGACACCATCAAATTAGAGCTCAATTAGCAGCTATTGGCTCCCCTATTAAAGGAGATTTAAAGTATGGTTTTGAGCGAAGTAATCCAGATGGAGGTATCCATTTGCATGCAAGAAATTTATCATTTATCCACCCTGTTTCAAAAAATATAATTGAAATTACTGCCCCAACACCAAATGATTCTGTTTGGAATGCAATTTGATTACAAATAATTATTAAATTTACAATACCTATTTTAAAACAAAAACAACTATGAAAAAGATAATTTTAATTTTCGCACTCGCCTTCACATGTTTTGGCTTTGCTCAAGAACATTTTTCTGGAATTAGTACCTCAAGAAGAATTGGAATTTTGAATGGTGCTATTAATCCTGCCGAATTTTCAAATTTAAGTTCTCGTTTGGAAATTGGATTATTTGCCACAAGCATAAACGCATCAAATAATAAAGTTGGTTTTTCAGATTTATTAAATTCAAATAATTTAAATGACTTAATTTTTACTGGATCAGATCCAGTCAATATGCGTATTGATGCAGAAATTCAGGGATTAGGCGTTGCATTTAAGATACAAAAATGGAGTTTTGCCTTGTTTTCAAAAGCCACAGCAAAATTAAATCTTGTAGGAATTGACCCAAATATCGGCTCGGCAATTAGCAATGGTTTTTTGTCAAATCCATTATCAATAACAACTCTAAACAATACATCAAACCAGCGATTATTAGGAACAACTTGGGGAGAAGTGAACCTATCTGTTGCTAGAAATGTTTTTGAAAACGAAAATAACAAGTGGAATGTTGGTGCCACAATCAAATTACTTTTTCCAGGTTCATATACCAATTTGGGAGCAAACATTGTTCAGGGAACTTTGACAAACTATCCTGACGGAATCTATTTGAATGATGCATCGGCCAACATAAATATTGCTTATTCTGGAAATTTGGCCAATAATTTTGACAATGTAAATGATTATTCTAAATCACTTTTTGGAAATCTAAATGGTTTGGCTACTGATTTTGGAATAAATTATCAAAGAAAATCAAGCAATGGATATAAGCTAAATGCAGGAGCTTCTATTAGAAACATTGGCTCGATGACATTCAAAGGAACTGGAAATTCCTCAACAAATTATGTTTTAACGATCCCCCAATCCCCAAATCTAGGATTAAATTTGAGTGATTTTGAAGGAGATGCTAATTTGCAGGATGTAGAAAATACATTATTAGATAGTGGTTTTTTAAACAAAACAGAAAGAAATAATGAATCTATTTCGGTTAAACTTCCTACTGTTTTCAATGCGTATGCAGATATAAAAGTTGTTTCGAAATTTTATGTTTCTATATTTGGACAGAAAAAATTAGGCTCAGATAATGATAATAACCAAATTACATCTCAAGATTCTTTTTCGCTAACGCCAAGACTTGCATTTAAAAATTTTGAGTTATATTCTAGCTGGGCATCAAATGAAATTTCTGGTATTACGGGCGGAATTGGAACTCGATTATTTGGATTCTATATGGGTTCAAGCTCTATTTTGACAGCATTAACAAGTGATACAAAACAAGCTGATATTTATTTTGGCTATCGTTTTGGAATCTTTTAAAACATTAAAAATATGCAATTTAAAACCGATATTTCCTATCGAAAAGAGTCGCTAAAAAAACTATTATTTGCTATCGAAAAAAACGAACAAGCAATTATAAAAGCATTATATCTTGATTTCAAAAAACCTGAATTTGAAGCTGTGCTTACAGAAACTGAATATGTAATCTCGGATTTAAAATCTGCAATAAAAAATATTAATCATTGGGCAAAACCAAAAAAAGTGTTGCCATCAATCTTGAATTTTCCTTCACAAGATTACATTTATAGTGAACCGTATGGAAAAGTATTGATTGTTTCTCCTTGGAATTATCCTTTTCAACTTGCTTTATGTCCATTGATTGCGGCTGTTTCGGCTGGAAATTCTGTTGTTTTAAAACCTTCAGAATTAACCCCAAATACCTCAAAAATAATTACAAAAATCATTACAGAAACATTTGAAATTGATCATGTTTCAGTTATAGAAGGCGGATTAGACGTATCTCAAAAATTACTATCACAACGTTGGGATTATATATTTTTTACAGGAAGTGTGACCGTTGGCAAAATTGTTGCTAAAGCAGCAGCCGAGAATTTAACACCCGTAACACTAGAATTAGGCGGAAAAAATCCTTGTATAATTGATGAAACTGCAAATCTAAGACTTGCAGCAAAACGAATCGTTTGGGGAAAATTCATAAATGGAGGGCAAACCTGTATTGCTCCTGATTATTTATTAATAAAGCCTCAAATAAAAGAAAAACTCGTTGCTTATTTGATAGAAGAAATCGAAAATGCCTATTCAAAAAACATCGAAAATTCAGCCGATTATTGCCGAATCATAAATGAGAAAAATTGGGAACGACTGTACCATTTAATTGAAGCTAAAAAAATAATTTTTGGGGGACAAACAAACAAAGAAACCTTATATATAGCCCCTACCCTGATTTTCGAAACAGATTTGGAAAGCAATATCATGAAAGAGGAAATATTTGGCCCGCTTTTACCTATTCTCACTTTTGAAACCAAATCCGATTTAGAATCAATTATTCTAAAATATGAAAAACCACTATCCCTTTATGTTTTTACTGAAAACAATAAATTTGCCGAACAAATTATCAATAAATTTTCATTTGGTGGCGGCTGCATAAACGATACCGTAATTCATTTTTCAAACAAAAGATTACCATTTGGAGGAGTTGGACACTCGGGAATTGGAGCCTATCACGGAGTGCTGAATTTTGATACCTTTTCACACAAAAAATCAATTGTAAAAAAAGCAAATTGGCTCGATTTAGAGTTGCGTTATGCCCCATATAAAAACAAATTGTCCTATATCAGGAAAATAATGAAATGGTTATAAAATATATTGATAAATAAATTGAACTAACTGATTATTTATTAAATTTACAGAAATAATTGTTCTATAAATAGTCGGTTTATAGATAGTTGCTTTAGTTTTAAAAATACTATTTTAAAACGTAAATTTTATTCAATTAAGTATCGGCCTAATTTTATTTCAAATGCCTAAGAATCAAAATATTCAACATCCAAATGTGCTTTCACCTTTATTAAACAATTCTAGTTGGTTTGCGTTTTTTCCTACAATAGATTCTATATTTCCGTTTCAATATTCTATAAAAAACATTATCGTTTTACTAATTCCATTAATGATATTAATTTATTTGTCTTTTTTCAGAAATAAAAAAACAATAAATAAGCGCAAAATATTTAATTCGGAGGGAAGCTTTCAATCTTTATTTGAAAAAAGAAGTCCTTTTATTTTTCAATTAGCATTTGCCATTATTATAATCGAAATCATAAACGAACTGTTTTTGGTTAGAAAAAATAATGAATTAGTAATCTATTTGATGTTTGGATTTGTAATGATAATCAGTTATTTATTAATTGAGAAGCCGTCTTATTTCAAATTAAAATCAAAGTCTTTTCTAGTTCTATTCCTATTATTATATACCAGTAATATTATCTATGAATTTTTCTTTTATCCCTTTGAAACTTTAATGCTTTTTGAGCTGGCAATTGCATTTATTCTGTCATTTTCGGTTTTCGACAAACTATTTTGGTATTACATATATAGTGGTTTTATATTTTTCTTTTTAATATTTCTATTTATCTCAGAAATAATTCCACAAAAAGACACAATATTGATATTTAACATGCTATTAATTATAGGTTTAATAAATCACAATGGTTATTTAGAAAAACTTAAAATGAATCATCATTTATTGTTTGCAAGTACGATTGTCAACAAAGGAAATTCATTGATTATCGCCATGAATAGTTCAAACGAATTAGTATTTTGTAGTGATAATATCATAAAAGTTTTAGGCTATTTGCCTTCTGAAGTCATGGGAAGCAATTTTAAAAATCTAACTCAAAGTGAAGGCTATTATCTTTTAAATAAATTTGAAAAAAAACAATCTGTTGATCTAATTATAGACACTCTGATTTGTAAAGACGGTACAAAAAAATTCATACAATGGACTAAGAAAAAATATTCTAATGAATTTTTTGTATGCTTTGGAACTGATGTTAGTGAACGAGTTTTTTTTGAAAAATCCTATGAATCATTAGTAGAATCGGCCACCGATTTGATTGGCGAACTAAATCTATTGGGCAAATGTACTTTTGCAAATAAAAACTCTGAAAAAATATTAGGGTTTCCCTTGGAAGAATTTTATCAGACAACTGCGTTTAGTTTAGTAAAAAAAGACTACAGAAGAGATGTGATTTCGCTCTATAAAAAACTTCCTGAAGATGGTTTAGTTTATCCAGAAATTGAATTTCCAATTTTGAATAAATTTGGAAAAACAATTTGGCTTTCTCAAAAAGTATCAATCAAAAGAAATAACAATGGTAAAATCACGGGCTATTTAGTTGTAGCTCGTGATATTTCAAAACTAAAGAAAGTATTAGAAATTGAAAATAAACGAAAAATAAAATTAGAAAAATATAATAAAATTGCATTGGAATTAAATATGACAAATTTTTCAAATTATGATTCCTATGAGCAAAGTGTCAATAAAATTATAGAAAGTATTGCTAAAAAAACAGAAATGGATATCGTTAGTTATTGGAAATATACTCCTAACGAAATGGAATGTCAAGCTCTATATGACAAAAAAATGAATTTTCATTCCAAAGGCTATCAGATTAATAAAGAGGAACATCCCTCCTACTTTCTTGAAATTGAAAAAGAAGTAACAACAACAAATTCTATCGTAAATGAGAATCATGCTATGTTTCAGGTTTGCCAACAAATCGATAACAATAACATCGTTAAATCTTTAATGGAAACACCTGTTTTTATTGATGGAAAAATAGAAGGCATTCTCTGTTTTGGGACATTATTAAAACATAGAAAATGGGACGAATTAGATAAGAATTTTGCTGCAACAGCATCAGAAATAATGACAGTTGCGATAAAAGAAAATGAAAGAAAAATCGCAAATAATCAAATGTTATATAACAATTATGTCTTATCGATAATAAATACAAATACCCGAAAAATATTAGTAAGCAAGACGATAAAAAATATTTTGGAGATTACGATACAATCCATTGGAGAGGTAATAAATTTGGATAAAATTTCCTATTTTGAAAATGACGAAGCCACAAAAACAATCACACAAAAATTTCGATGGCTAAAACAAAACAATAATTTTATTTCGCCAAGCAAGGAATTGAAAAAAATTGATTATACAGTTTTTAAAGACTTCTTTGTTTTATTAGCGACTAGAACCTATTTCAAAGCCAATATTAATGAAATCAAAGATCCATTAATTGAAAAAATATTGATTGATAATGACATAAAATCCTTTTTAATTTTTCCTTTATTTATAAAATCAAATTTTTATGGGTTAATAAGTTTTAGCGAATCCGATATTGCAAGAGACTGGAAAATTGAAGAAATCAATATGATTCAATCATTAATTAATAATATTCAATTAATAATAGAACGAAACATTAACGAAACACTAATTCAAGAAAGTGAAGAAAAGTTCAAATTATTGGCCAATAATGTTCCAGGAACGATATATCTTTCAAATTATGATGAAAAGTGGACAAAAAATTATATTAATGAAGAGATAGAAA
>CAIJXW010000034.1 GCA_903824755.1 uncultured Bacteroidota bacterium
AAGTGCTTTTAAATTTTTTCCTATGGTTGCATTCATGTTTTAAATTATTTGGCATTAAAAAATACAAATGTATAGAATTATATCGTAACCTTTAATGCATATTCAGACTAAGGCTACCCTGTTTTTGCATAAAGGAGCTATTTATATGAAATAATAGGTTAAAATTCGGGTTTTGGCTACTTCAATCGCTTTACTGCAGTATTTTCTATCCACCCTTCGGTGCCATCTGGCAACTCGATTTTTAGCCAATTATCGAGTGGCTCTTGGATGAAAACCTTGGTGCCTTCGTGGAGGATAAAAGCATCTACGGCATCAGATTTTGGTTCGGCTTTTACGGGTGCTACTTCTGCAAATATAATTGCTGGTTGGTCGTTTGCAAATTGCTGTTTTTCGAAAATTGCTGAAAAGACACTTAATAACAATCCAAATAAAATTGCAAACATTCCAATAAAGAAAATGCGTTTGAAAATGGTTACTTGCGAAAAATAATAGCCAACAAAAAATAATAAAAACAGCACTGACAATCCTACAACAATCCAACCCCAAGTGTTGTAGTGATAGCTTGACGTAAAGTCCTGAATCACTTTGTTGAAGCCTACTTTTTCTATGGTTTTTATATCGTCAATTTGTAGTTTTTGAGCAAATTTTAGATTGTTTTGAATTTCGACATCATTCGGATTAAGCAATAATGCTTTTTCATAATTGTAAATTGCGGGAGCTACTTTGTTTAATTTATAATAGCAATTTCCTAAGTTAAAATAAACTTCTGCCGATTCTTTCTTGGAGGTTAAAATGCTTTCATAAGCCGTTATTGCTTCTTGATAGTTTCCTTTTTGATACGCTTTGTTTCCTGCTTCAAAGCCGTTTTGGGCAAAGAAAACCTGCGAAATAAGTAATAATATATAGAGTATCTTTTTCATTTTCGTGCGTATTAAGAAATTTGTTTTTCTAAATCCGAAATAATAGCTACCGCCTTGTCATAATCTTGCTGAATTGCCGCACTTGTAGAAGGTGCATATCGGGCAAGTTCGCAATTTTCTGTTAGATTAATAAAGTCTTTTACTGTTTCGAGATTAGCATTCCGAGATTCTAAAAGGACTTTGATGTTGTCTTTGCTCATTTCAGACGTTTCTATGTTTAGCTTGGCCTTCAAGAAATTGTGCATTGCTTTTTCTAATGCAATATAAAACGGCCCTTTATTTCCGATTTCGTTTTTAGCTTCTGTCAAATATTTTTTTGCTAATTTGTTAGATAATCTAATTTTATTACCAACTAAATCTCCGTCCAAAGCTTCTTTTTTCTTCTTGAAAAGTACAATTACAGGAATACACAAAAATGGAAATAATGACAAGATATAAAACAATCCTGAACCATAAAAATCCTTATGTTTCATCGATTTTAAATCGGTTTTTAATTTTATAAATTTGAATTGTGCCGTGCTCAAAATGGCTTTTTTTGTCTCTCCTGTTGTTGCAGCAACCGCTTCATTTGTTGCCATTGGCCCTTCCATCACATTGATCATGATTTCTGGAGAAGTAATTGTTTTATAGGTTTTTGAACCTAAATCAAAATAGGAAAACTGCATCGGCTTGATAGGATATTTTCCTTTATACTGTGGGATAATGGTATATTTATCGGCAATTTTTCCCGTCATTCCAGAAAGCGGGGTTGCTACCTGTTCGTTATGAACGGGGTCATACATTTCTAAAGCACTCGGCACTATTGGTTTTGGAAGTGTGAATAATTTTAAATTCCCATTGCCAGAAACCGATACTTCCAAATCTAAGCTTTCTCCTGATTTTAGATTGGTTTTGGACGGAGCTACTTTGAACGTAAATCTTCCTACGGCTCCCGAAAAATCTTCAGGTTTTCCAGCCTCTGGAAGTGCTTTTACCGAAATTGTTTTGGCTCCTGCCGAAACTCGTTTATGGTCTTCTACAACTTGCACTTGACCAAAAATATTTCTTCTATTTGTAGGCAATTGCACATCAATATCTAGTGAAAGTGGCTCAATGAGAAGTTTTCCAGATTTTTGAGGATATAAAACCGTTTTTCTCAAAGTTACGTACCGATATTTTTCGCCGTTATAGCGTCCTTCTTCGGCTACTAATTGTTTGATGTCAATGTTTTGACTCCAAAAATCATTATATTTTGGCTTGTCTAATTCTCTCCAATTTGAAATTCCGATGTTATAACTAAAATAGAGTTTATAAACTACCGTAATAGGTTCGTTTATATAAGGATTTGTTTTTGAAACTTCGGCCACGAGATGCAAGGCTTCATCTGCCGAAATTTGAGTGTCATTAGGATCTCTAGGTTGTTCTACGGCATTAGTTACGTTTATTTTTACTGGCATTGTTTTATATACCTGCCCATTGATTTCTATGGTGGCTTGTTTTATTGTTAATGCCCCTTTTTGCAATGGCAATAAAAAATAAGAATAGGTTTTGTTGAACGAGCTTTTTCCGTTTATCCAGGATTGACTCACCTGCTGGCTTGGCCCAGCTATGACTCTAAACCCCTCAAAACTGGGTGGCGAAAAATTATCTCCATCTCCATTCATAGAAAAATCGATACGCAAACGCTCGTTTAAACCCAATGATTGTTTGCTGACTTTTGCCTCAAATTGCACTTGAGCAAAAAGTCCCTGAACACTAATTAATAGTAGAAAAATTAACTTTTTCATTTTATTTTAAATCATTTATATCTTTCGGTTACCCTAAATTCTACCAATCTTTTTCTGTTTGAACGGGTTTTCCTTGCACTTTTTTTGCATTTACCCGATCCTGTATTTTCTTTTCTTCGTTGTTTACTGCGTCCAATAGATTCTGAACTCGTTGTTTAGAAATTCCGCCCTTTTCAGGTTTTGGTTTCCCTTGATTGTTCTTGTCTTGATCCTTTTTGTCTTTATCTTTCCCGTCTTTTTTGTCCTTGTCCTTGTCGCCTTTATCGTCTTTGTCTTTCTTATCTTGTTTGTCCTTCTTGTCTTGTTTGTCTTTTTTATCTTTCTTGTCTTTTTTATCTTTTTTATCTTTCTTGTCGTCTTTTTTTGGCGGATTGTCTTTTAGCATTTTTTTTGCCAATGCAAAATTATATCGGGTTTGCTCGTCTTCTGGGTTGTTTCGTAAAGCGTTTTTAAAGGCTTCAACCGCTGCCGAATAATTTTTCTCTTTCATATAGGTATTCCCTAAATTATGAAACGCCTGATGTTTTTCTGGCCTTGCAGTAGCGTTTTTTATTGCTCTTGAAAACGAAGCACGTGCCTCCTCATTTTGATTTTGTTTATAAATAGCATTTCCTAAATTATAGGAAGAAATTGCTTTTCTTGGATTATTTGATTGCGAAATTCTATAATTTGCCTCCGCATCAGCAAATTTTTTGTCTGCAAATTCTGAATTGGCTTTTGGCAAAACTTTATCTTTCTCTTGTCCAAAAATGACAACAGAAGACAAAAGTAAACTATATAAAATAAATTGCTTCATCATTCTTTTTCGTTAAATAAATTCAACTTTGTTAGCCATTTTGTTTTTCTTTCTAATAGGAAAATATCTAAGCATAATATAAAAAAAGCGATTCCTAAAAACCATTGAAATTGAGAATTAAAATCCGTGAATTGCTCCGACTCAAATTCTGTTTTTTCAATATTATTTAATGCGTTTTTAATATATTCTAAAACTTCTTTTGTGCTATTTCCATTAATATAGCCTCCTTTTGTGCTTTTCGCAATTGCTTTTAAGGCTTCTGTGTTTAGCTTTGTTACAACAACGGCATTGTTTTGATCTCTTTTGAAACTCACCACATGCCCATTATCTTTTAGCGGAATTGGCCCTCCTTTTTCGGTTCCGACCCCAATTGTTATTATCTTTAAACCTGCTTTATTGGCTTCTTCTGCGGCTTCAGATGCTCCTTCGGAATGGTCCTCACCATCTGAAATCAAAATTAATAATTTATTGGTTTTTTTATCATCGTCAAAATAGGTCGAAGACAATCGTATGGCTTCATCTAGCGAAGTTCCTTGAGAGGAAACGATAGTCGTGTTCATGCTTTGCAAAAACATTTTGGCAACACTATAATCGGTTGTTATTGGCAGTACCGGAAAAGCACTTCCCGCATATGCAACAATTCCGATTCTATCGCCCGCTAATTGATTGATGATTTGCGATACTATTTGCTTACTTTTTTCTAATCTGCTAGGTGCTACATCTTCACAAAGCATACTTTTTGAAACATCTACCGCAAAAACAACATCTATTCCTTCTCGTTTTATGGTTTCGGTTTTTGTTCCTATTTTCGGATTTACTAATGCTATACTAATTGCGGCTAACGCCAATAAAACCAAGACAAACTTCAACGTTGATTTAAAAGTTGATTGATCTGGGCTTAATTTTTTTATCATTTCAATAGTGCCAAATTCACGTTGTTTTTTTCTTTTCCAATATAAATTAAATAGAAAAATAATCGCCAATATTGGGATAATAAATAAAAAGGATAAGTATTTTTTTTCGTCTAGTTCGTACATATTAATTTATATAAAACTTCTAAAAATCGTGTTTCGTAATCCCACTTCTAACAACAATAACAATAATGCAAAAAGGGCAAAAGGACGGAATTTTTCGTCATAGTCATAAAACTTTAACTCCTCTATTTCAGTAGTTTCGAGCTTATTTATTTCGTTGTAGATTGCTTCTAGCTTTTGGTTGCTTGTTGCTCTAAAATATTTTCCTCCTGTTTTTTTAGCTATACTTTGTAGCAAATTAACATCGATTTCTACTTGCATCATTTTGAATAAAAAAGACCCATTTGGAGCTATTGCATACGGAAATTCGGCCATTCCGTTTGTTCCAATTCCGATAGTATATACTTTTATTCCATATTCTTTTGCAATATCTGAGGCCGTTTCTGGCTCTATAAATCCTGCGTTATTTACTCCATCGGTCAATAGAATTATAATTCTACTCTTGGCTTTGCTATCTTTCAATCGATTCACGGCAGTGGTAAGCCCCATTCCAATTCCTGTTCCGTCCTGCAAGATATTGTCATATTTCACACTCCTCAAAGCGTCAAGCACAACTGCTTTGTCGCTAGTTACGGGTGTTTTTGTGTATGCTTCGGAGGCATAAACAACTAATCCTATTCGGTCGTTTGGCCGCCCTTCCACAAAGGTTTTGGCTACACTTTTTAAAGCTTCCATTCGGTTTGGCTTTAAATCTTTGGCAAGCATACTTCCCGAAACATCTATTGCCATGACGATATCAATTCCTTTTGTGGTTTTTGTTTTACTGCTAACATCTACCGTTCTTGGTCTTGCCATTGCAATTATTATCGAGCTCAACGCCAATATTCTAAAGACAACCAACATTGGTTTTAACCTTGCCAATACTGATTTTGATGTTTTAAAACCCTCAAGGGAACTCATTTTTAAGGTTGCCGTTTGTAGTTTTCTCTTTCGGACTAACCAATAGATCAAAACTGGCAAAAACAGAAATAGCCAGAAAAATTCAGGATTCAAAAAAGTTACTTTCTCCATTATTCTGTTGCTTTTTTAAATTCTATTGATTGAAATACTCGCTCTGCAATTTGTTCGGCATATTTATCTCCTTCTTCATGAAAAACCATAATTTGTTGCAGTCCGCCATCTTCATTAAACACTAAAACATCAAAATATAATTTGGTGCTTTTCTTCAAAATAGGATCTAATTTTATCATCGTTCCGAAGCCTTTCAGTCCGCTAGAACCCTCTTTTGTTTGAAATTCTGATGTATTAAAAACAACATTTTGCCCCCCCATTCCATTTATAGTTGCTTCTAAGCTAATTTTCAAATCGACTTCCGTTTCTTGTTTAGTCTTCATCGTGCTTAGGGCGATATAAAAATTGCTTTGAAAACTACCATAAACAAAAAACTTAAGCTCTTTTAAAGTAGCCAATGTTTCTTTTGGAAACTGCTTGCTAATGTCGGTTCTCACCAATACAGAAGGGGTTTCCACAGTTATACTCGGTGTGCCATAATCACTAAGAATCCATTGTCCTTCGAGGAGTTCTTTTGTCGGTCGACCGATAATGTTGTCTTTAACATAGTCGAATCCTTTTGTCATTATAAAAAATAAAAACACGCCCAAAATTGCTCCTACAACAAACCCAATTGCGGTTAATATTCGGGTTCTTTTTTGTTTTTTTAATTTTTGCAAACGCTTCATTTCTTCCCATTTTGCGGTATCGTCTTCCGCAATTTCGACAGGAATTGAGCGATCTAGCACTACAATTGCTTTTTCGATTTTATTCTTGTCTTCGGCAATTTCATAGTCTAGTGGTTTTGATTTTGCAAATTTTACTAAATCGGCTTGTTGCAATACCCGTTCCAAATTGTCGAGAATTTCTTGCGAAAGCGTCATTTTTTTTCTAATCGAAGCCGCTCGCAATCCCTGAATTAATTCGGATGTTGTGCTTTCCATTGCTGGAATTTCTAGTGCTTCTTCGATATAATTCCTGGCAATATCTGTCAATTCGCTATAATAAGCTTTTACTTCTCCTTTTTGCCAAAGCTCTTTCTTTTCGAGAGTTTGCAAAAGTGTTGTTGCTTTCTCGATTGGAGTTTTGATAGCTTCTTCGGCTATTTTTTTCTTTTGGTATTTTTTTAGTAAAAAATAGATTAATGCTCCAATGACTAGTACAAACAATAAAATAAAGACATATTTCCAAAAAGTACTAAAATCCGATGCTACTTCAGCAATTGGCTTAATGTCGAACATTTTTTGCTTCAATGTATCCACGACAACATTCGAAACCTCTACAGAAATACTGTCAGATTGAAACGGCATGTTGTTGATTTTTACTACCAAACTCGGAATCGTATATTTTCCGCTGTCAAATTGGGTTAATCCGTATTTTTTTATCAATTCATATCGGTCGCCTTTACTAATTGTATCCACCTTATAGGAGCGTATAACTTCGAGTTTGCCAAAGTTTTTTAAGTTTGGAAAAACAACTTTAGAAATCGTATCGACATTTGTTTTTAATGTCAAATTGAATTGGGCTCCTATTTTGTTTTTTTTGACATCAATACTTGTTTCTACCTTTTTTTGTTGTGCAAAAAGGAGGGTAGAAAACAGGATTAATACTAAATATATTTTTTGTTTCATTTGATTTTGAAATCTTATCTCGATTTAAAATAACCTAATAATTTTGTGACATAACTTTCATCAACCCGAGTATCGACAACTCCTGCCCCTGATTTTCTGAAGGTTTCTTTGAAGTAATCAACCTTGGATCGATAGTGTTTTTCATATTCTAATCGGGTTGATTTTGAACTTGTGTTTATAACGTGCGTTTCGCCTGTTTCGGCATCAAGCATAGAAACCATTCCGAGATTTGGCATTTTTTCTTCTCGAATATCATATACTCTAATTCCTGTAATATCGTGTTTCTTGGAAGCAATTTTTAGGGTTTGCTCATATTCTGCCGACATAAAATCGGAGATTACAAAAACAATAGCTTTCTTTTTTTGGGTGCCAGACAAAAACTTCAAGGCTTGTGAAACATCTGTTTTATTGCTTTTTGGTTGAAATTCTATCAACTCCCTAATAATTCTCAAAACGTGCGATTTCCCTTTTTTTGGAGGAATATATAATTCAATTTGGTCTGAAAATAATATCAATCCTATTTTATCATTATTTTGTGTCGCCGAAAAAGCCATTGTTGCAGCAATTTCCGTAACGATGTCCTTTTTGAATTGCTGTTTTGAACCAAAATTTTCCGAGCCAGAAATATCTACCATCAACATCATCGTTAGCTCCCGTTCTTCTTCAAAGACCTTGACATGTGTTTCGTTATATCGTGCCGTTACATTCCAATCGATCGCTCTAATATCGTCTCCATATTGATACGGACGTACTTCCGAAAAAGTCATTCCACGACCCTTAAAAGACGTATGGTATTCGCCCGAAAAGATATGATCACTCAATCTTCGGGTTTTAATTTCTATTTTCCGTACTTTTTTTAAAAGGTCTTTTGTTTCCATTATTGTGCAAGTTCAGTATCCAGATTCTTTGTGTTCTGTGCGTCAAAAAACGCCCGTCAACAAATTACCGTTTTCTGATTTAAGGTACTTCTACTTCGTTGATGATTTTGTTGATGATATCAACCGAAGTAATGTTTTCGGCTTCTGCTTCATAGGTAATTCCTATTCTGTGACGCAAAACATCATGAACTACGGCACGAACATCTTCGGGAATCACATAGCCTCTGCGTTTTATAAAAGCATAGCATTTTGCGGCATTCGCCAAATTAATACTTCCACGTGGCGAAGACCCAAAACTGATTAATGGTTTTAGCTCGGCCAGTTTGTATTGCTCTGGAAAACGGGTTGCAAAAATAATATCAAGAATATATTTCTCTATTTTTTCGTCCATATACACTTCTCGAACGGCTTCTTGAGCTCGCAATATTTGTTCGACCGAAACTACTGCGTTTACTTTTTCATAAGCCCCGCTCAAGTTTTGGCGAATTACCATTCGCTCCTCGTCCATTTTTGGGTAATCGATAACGGTTTTTAGCATAAAACGATCCACTTGTGCTTCTGGCAAAGGATAGGTTCCTTCTTGTTCGATTGGATTTTGTGTAGCTAGCACCAGAAATGGGCGGTCTAATTTGAATGTGGTATCGCCAATTGTGACTTGCTTTTCTTGCATGGCTTCTAGCAATGCCGATTGAACTTTTGCTGGGGCACGATTGATTTCATCGGCCAAAACAAAATTGGCAAAAATGGGTCCTTTTTTTATTGAAAAATCATTTTGTTTTATATTATAAATCATCGTTCCCACAACATCTGCAGGTAACAAGTCGGGCGTGAACTGAATTCGGCTGAACGAGCCTTGAACGGCTTGAGAAAGCGTATTGATTGCTAGGGTTTTTGCAAGTCCAGGAACTCCTTCTAGCAGAATGTGACCTTGACCCAAAAGGCCTATTAATAGTCGTTCGATCATGTGTTTTTGTCCCACAATGACTTTGTTCATTTCCATGGTGAGAAGGTCTATAAATGCACTTTCTCTTTCAATTTTTTCATTGATTGCTCTAATGTCTATGCCTGTGTTATTCTGTTCCATTTTTTTATAATTAAAGTCTTGAAATTTCTATTTCTATTTTGAGGGTGCAAATTGAATTTTTTTTTAGAAGAAAGATGTTAAAAAATGGTTAAAACTTCGATTAAACATTCTATTTTAAGGTCGATTTGTGAATCTATTTTTATATTTTTAAGAACTTTGGAAAAATTTACCGAAAGTTTCGGTTTTTTATTTCACAAAAAACTATACTGCTATGGCAAAATCAAGATTATCATCTATAATTGCAGGAACTATGAATTGGGGTATTTGGGACAAAAACCTCAGCTCAAAAGAAATGGAGAATATTATAAACGTTTGTTTAGAAAACAGAATTTCTAGTTTTGACCATGCCGATATTTATGGCTCCTATACTACCGAAGCCACTTTTGGAAAAGCATTCGCAGAGAGCAAAATTTCTAGAAATTCAGTACAATTTATCTCCAAGTGTGGCATTCAATTGATTGCAGACTCCAGAAAAAACAGTATCAAACATTATGATTATTCGAAAGAATATATCATTTGGTCGGTAGAAAATTCATTAAAAAACTTGCAAACAGACTATTTAGACGTGTTACTATTGCACCGCCCAAGTCCGTTGATGCAGGCTGATGAAATTGCAGAAGCCGTTGCTAAATTAAAATCGGAGGGGAAAATTATTGATTTTGGTCTTTCCAATTTTACTGCTTCCCAAACGGAATTAATTCGGCAGAAAACAGAAATTAGTTATAACCAAGTGCAATTTTCGGCAACTAATTTTGAACCAATGGTTGATGGAAGTTTCGATTATATGCAAATTCATTCTATCCAACCTATGTCTTGGAATCCTTTGGGAACGTTATTTCGAGAGGATAATGCACAAACAAGGCGGTTAAAAATTTTGTTGGCAAAATTAGTTTCAAAATATGAAGTTGGAGCTGATACTATTTTGCTTTCTTGGATTTTGCAACACCCTTCTCGGGTGCTTCCAATTGCGGGAACGGTAAATGTGGCTCGAATTCAATTATTAAAAAAAGCAGTTTCTTTGCCACTCGAAAAGGAAGATTGGTTTTCTATATGGACAGAAAGCATGGGAAATAAAGTTCCTTAATTTATTTTTTATAATTATTTAAACAAAAAACACCATTGACAAAAACAGCATTAATTACTGGGGCAACAAGCGGAATTGGAAGAGCTACCGCAACAATATTGGCAAAAAACAACTATAAAGTTGTGCTGTGTGGCCGCCGTGAAGATCGGATATTAGAACTTCAAAAAGAGCTATTAGAGTTTACGGAAGTACACACATTGTTGTTTGATGTTCGGGACAAGCAATCGGTTTTTGATAGTATTGCCTCGCTTCCAGAAACGTTTTCAAATATTGATGTCCTGATCAATAATGCGGGAAATGCACATGGATTAGACCCTATTCAAACGGGCGATTTGGACGATTGGGACGCAATGATAGACATTAATTTGAAAGGTCTTTTGTATGTTTCTCGAGCCATAATTCCGCAAATGGTAGCCCGAGAATCGGGGCATATAATCAATATAGGCTCTACGGCTGCCAAAGAAGTATATCCAAACGGAAATGTTTATTGTGCTACAAAACACGCTGTTGACTCTCTAAATCAAGCCATGCGAATAGATTTGAATCCCTATGGAATTCGGGTTGGGGCTATTCATCCAGGAATGGTGGACACTGAATTTAGCTCGGTTCGTTTTAAAGGAGATTCTGAAAGAGCGGCAAATGTTTATAAAGGGTTTTCACCGTTGCAGGCAAATGATTTGGCCGATATTATTCATTTTGTGGTTTCCAGACCGTATCATGTGAATATTGCCGACTTAGTGGTGATGCCCACAGCACAGGCAATGTCAGGGATTGTAAAGAGGAAATAGATTAAAATGAAAAGAACACTCGTTATTGGTGATATTCACGGTGGATTGCGTGCCTTGAAGCAAGTGCTTGAAAGAGCAAATGTTTCTGAGAATGACACGCTAATTTTTCTTGGAGATTATGTAGATGGTTGGAGCGAATCGCCTCAATTGATTGGGTTTTTGATTGAATTAGGCAAAAAACAAACGTGTATTTTCATTCGAGGAAACCACGATGAATTAGCATTGCATTGGCTGCAAAACAATATCGATAATCCTACCTGGGCAATTCATGGAGGTGATGCTACTATGCTGGCCTATGAAACGGTTTCTGACAATATGAAAAAGGAGCATATTGAATTTCTTTTATCCCTAGAAAATTATTATATTGATGAAAAAAATAGACTTTTTGTTCATGCGGGATTTACTAATTTAAACGGTGTGCTACTGGAGCATTATCCCAGAATGTTGTATTGGGATCGAACATTATGGGAAACCGCTTTAGCATTAGATAAAACTATGAATACTAGTAATTTATATTATCCGAAGCGTTTGACAATTTATACCGAAATTTATATTGGCCATACTCCCGTTTCAAAAATTGGGGAAACTATTCCTGTTCAAAAAGCAAATGTTTGGAATATTGATACTGGTGCCGCTTTTTCTGGTCCTTTAACTATTTTAGATATTGACACAAAAGAATTTTGGCAAAGTGATGAATTACCAAATTTATATCCGAACGAAAAAGGGAGAAGTCAATAACTGCTTCTAAGGTAGCAGTAGCACGTTGATATTTCTTGGAATAACGTGGCAAATATCGCTCATAACTTGAATAGGTTGGGATATATAGGTTTGTCGACCAGGTTTTGTGACAGTAATAATATAGGTTCCTGGTCGTTCATAGGCTCCCGAAAAAATAGGATTTTGAGGATCATAAAACTGTAATGTTTCGGAATAATTTCCGTCCGTTGCAACAACAGTTACCCCTTCAGAAATAGGAATGCTCGAGCTAGATTCTATTAGATAAACCGCAATATTTAGGCCTGCCTTTGCTTCGGTAGTGCAAAAAACATCTTGTGAATTGCCGGTTTCGTTGCACGAAATCAACGTGAAAAATAACAATAAAACAAGCCCTTTTTTCATAGCTTATTCATTTTAAGTTTTACTTACAAATCAAATTTTATTCCTTGTGCCAGTGGCAAACTGGTTGTATAATTGATGGTGTTTGTTTGTCTTCTCATATATACTTTCCAAGCGTCAGAACCTGATTCACGACCGCCACCTGTTTCTTTTTCGCCACCAAAAGCTCCGCCAATTTCGGCTCCTGATGTCCCGATGTTGACATTTGCAATTCCACAATCAGAACCTGCAACAGAAAGGAATAATTCTGCTTCACGCAAATTATTAGTCATAATTGCAGATGATAATCCTTGAGCCACTCCGTTTTGTATTGCAATGGCATCATGCACATCTCCAGAATATTTCAATAAATATAAAACGGGTGCAAAAGTTTCGTGTTGAACGATTTCAAAAGAGTTTTCTGCTTCGGCAATAGCTGGTTTTACATAGCAACCACTTTCATATCCTTCACCCGAAAGCACGCCGCCTTCTACTAGAATTTTACCGCCTTCGGCAACTACTTTTTTCAAAGCATTATTATACATTTCTACTGCCAAAGTATCAATTAGTGGCCCCACGTGATTGTTTTGATCTAATGGATTTCCGATTCTTAATTGTTTGTATGCCGAAACAATAGCGTCTTTCACTTTGTCATAAATGCTTTCATGAATGATTAGTCTTCGGGTTGATGTGCAGCGTTGTCCTGCTGTTCCTACAGCTCCAAAAACAGCTCCAATAACGGTCATTTTTATATCGGCATCTGGCGTAACAATGATGGCGTTATTTCCGCCTAGTTCTAATAATGATTTTCCTAATCTCCCTGCAACTGCTTGAGCTACAATTTTGCCCATTCTGGTTGATCCAGTTGCCGAAATTAAAGGGATTCTTCGATCATTTGTCATTAATTCTCCTACTTTATAATCTCCGTTTATTAGACATGAAATTCCTTCTGGGAGGTTATTTTCTTTGATTACTTCGGCAATTATATTCTGACATGCAATTCCACAAAGGGGTGTTTTTTCAGATGGTTTCCAAACGCAAACATCACCGCAAATCCACGCTAATGCAGTGTTCCATGCCCATACAGCTACTGGAAAATTAAATGCAGATATGATTCCAACAATTCCCATCGGGTGATATTGCTCATACATACGGTGTCCTGGGCGTTCTGAATGCATTGTCAATCCATGCAATTGTCTAGAAAGACCTACTGCAAAATCGCAAATATCTATCATTTCTTGAACTTCGCCATAGCCTTCTTGAAGGGATTTTCCCATTTCATAAGATACTAATTTGCCAAGTGCTTCTTTATTTTTTCTTAATTTGTCACCAAATTGACGAACAATTTCCCCACGAAGCGGAGCTGGCATCAATCGAAACGTTTGAAATGCCTCGGTTGCGGATTTCATCACTCTTTCATAATCCTCCGGTGTAGAAGTGGTAACCTTTGCAATTAACTGACCGTCAACTGGCGAAAAAGAAGCTAGAAGTTCTCCGTTTGCAAAATGGGTAACTCCTGTTGAAGTTCCAGCATTTATAGCATTAATTCCTAATTGTTCTAGGGCTTGTTTCATTCCGAATTGTTCAGTAATTGTATTCATTTTTATTTTGGTTTTTTTGAATTGTTATATTTTCTGCAAATGTATTGAATATTTATCATTTTGCAGCAAGATATTTCGGGTCTGATTTCATGATAGTTCCACAATTTTTGCATGTTCGCAAGGACGCCGAATTATAGAAATGCTCATAGTGTGGCAAAAAATCTTTTTCGATATCGTGAAGTTCAAAATAGACTTCATATAATTTATGATTGCAAGTTTCGCAATGCCAAATCAATCCGTCTGTAAATCCTTTTCCTGCTCGCTTTCTTTCGATAACCAAACCTATTGATCCTTCTGAACGAATGGGCGAATGCGGAATTTTTGCTTGATGCAAATACATGTCTCCAGGCCCAAGTTCCAGAATTTTTCTTTGTCCTTCGTCTTGAATTGCTATTTTTATAGTGCCTTCTAATTGGTAAAATAATTCTTCTGTTTCGTTGAAATGATAGTCTTTTCTGGAGTTTGGCCCGCCTACAATCATGACAATATAGTCTTGTGATTCGACATATATGTTTTTGTTTCCAACTGGGGGTTTCAAAAATTGTTTGTTTTCGTCAATCCATTTTTTTAGGTTGAACGGTTTTATTATTGGCATAGGTAGAAAATTTTAGTTAAAATTACTGAAAAGTCTTTTTCTAAAAAACAAAAAAGGGCAGTATTTTGAATTTCTTCGTTTACTGCCCTTTAAAAAGTGTTTATTGCGTTTATTTTATTTCTTTTATCAAATAAATATATACTGGGAAGTGATCGCTAAATCCAGGTTCAACGGTGTTGTTCCTTTTGGGATATCCCGCATATCTTCCTGAGGTTTCTATTAGAAAAGGTTTGTTATAGATCCCTGCTTTCCAATATTTAAAATCGGAATAATCGGATTTGATTAGTGTTTCTGAAACCATTATTTGGTCAAAAATATCTCCTGAATCTCTATAAAACAAAGAGGCGTTTCCTTTTTTTGCCATTTCTTCAAAAGGGTTATAAATATCAAATTGCTTTGTTTCTTCTTTTTTTAGTTTGGCTCGAATGCCTTCTTTAACGCTTTTATTATAGGATCCATCGTTTAAATCGCCCATTGTAATAATTTTTGCAAACGGTTTTTTGGCATAAATAGAATCTATTATTTTTCGGTTCAGTCTTCCTGCGGCTTCTCTAAAGGGGCTACTCTTTTTTTCTCCACCAGAACGTGAGGGCCAGTGGTTGACTAGTACATTAATTTCTTCGCCGTCCAAAAGTCCTGTCACTAAAAGTACGTCTCTCGTATAGACTCTGTTCGTGCTTTTGTCTGCTTCTGAAATATCGTCTGTTTTTTCTTCGACTTCTTCTTTTTGTTTTTTTGATGGGGCATTATCATCTCGATAGATTAATAACGGTATATTGATATAGCTTGTTGGTTTGAAGTGTTTCTTTTGATATAAAAATCCAACATCGATTCCTCTTTTGTCAGGAGAATCAAAATGAACAATTCCATAATCAATATTAATCATTTGATAATCTTTCACTAAATCTTCAAGCACACCTCTGTTTTCAATTTCGCAAACACCAATAATTGTTGGCGGTGATTTTTGAGTTTCATTTGTTCCTATTTGAGAAAGAACTCGCCCTAGATTATTTAACTTTTGGTTATATTTTTTTAATGTCCACCCTTTTTCTGGAAGATATTCTTGGTCATTATTTTCTCCATTAATGGTGTCAAATAAATTTTCACAATTATAAAAAGCTACCGTATGAACTTTATATTTTTTTTCTTGCGCGTGAATTCCGTTAATTGCAAAAGCGACACAAAAAAGGAAAACAAATAATTTGTTATTCATAAATTTAGGGTTTAATTTCTAAAAATCTAATTCATATATTGAAATGCAAATGTAGAATAATAAAGTTTATAGACTAAAATTGTTTTGTTAAGAAATTGATTTAAGCGATAGCAATTTAACATAAAAAAATGCAAAAAGACTATTTATGTAGTTGATAATAAGTAGATAGTGTTTTTTTTAATAAATCAATTTATGAAAAGCCTTTAAAATAAAGGGATTGATATTATCTTTGAGTTATCTTTAACATAAGTTTTAGAATAAATGAAAATTATGTTATTAAAACTTGTAAATTTGTTGCCCATTTTGGCCTCAAATAAAATCCAAAGCGGACTAACTTTTACTATAATTTATGAAAAAACTTGTTATTAGTGCTTTATTTGTAATGCAAGTGTTTTTTGTTTTTGCTCAAACTCCAACAGGAATTTCTGGAAAAGTGTTAGATGCAAAAACTCAAAAACCATTACAAAATGTTGTTGCTTCTATTCAAAACACAAATTTTACTCAGCTGACGAATGCTGAAGGGAAATTTATTTTTGAAAGAGTGGCCGTTGGGAATCAATTACTACTAATTAGAAGCATCGGATATAAAGACCAGTTGCTTCCTGTAGAAATTATTTCTGGAAAAATACTTGATTTAGGAGTTGTAACTCTGCAAGAAGACCAAAGTGCTGAAATTCAGGGCAGCCTTATCTCAATTTCCGAAAGCGATTTGAGTGATGACAATAGTGGTTCCGAAAGTACTTCGAGCTTATTGCAATCTTCAAGAGATGTGTTTCAACAATCTGCTGCCTTCAACTGGGGACAAGCTAGATTTAGAATGAGAGGTTTGGACAACGAATATTCAAAAACGCTAATAAATGGTGTTTCAATGAACAAAATTCTTGACGGAAGACCTCAATGGAGCAACTGGGGAGGATTGAATGACGCTACAAGAAACCAAGAATTTACGGTAGGCTCGGCAGCTTCAGATTATACTTTTGGAGGAATTCTAGGCACCGAAGAAATCAATACTCGAGCCTCTACTTATCGTCCTGGAAATCGTATTTCGTTTTCTGGAACAAACACTACTTATAATAGTCGTGTGATGGCAACTACTGCTTCTGGAATGAACAAAGACGGTTGGGCCTATGTGTTTTCGGCGGGAAGAAGATGGGCTCAAGAAGCTTATTTTGAAGGAACTAACTATGCCGCTAACTCAATTTTTGCAAGTGTTGAAAAAAGAATTAACGATCATCATAGTCTTAATTTTACTTCTATCTATGCTCAAAATAACCGTGCAAAAAACTCTCCAGCAACTAACGAAATTACAGATTTAGTTGGAGAAAAATACAACTCTTATTGGGGTTGGCAAGATGGAGAGAAAAGAAATTCTAGAGTAAAAACTGTAAATGAACCTATTTTAATGTTAAGCCATTTTTGGAAAATAAATGACCGAAACAAATTAAATTCAAACATTACTTATCAAACTGGTGGGATTGGAAATAGCCGTCTTGATTTTCAAGGTGTTGATAATCCAGACCCTATTTATTATAAAAAACTGCCAAGCTATTTTACTTCACTTTATGCTGTTGATCAAGGGCCAAATTCGGGTGCTTTTACGCCAGATTTTGTTCAGGCAGAAAACGCTAGAAATACTTTTTTAGCTAATTCTCAATTGGATTGGAACGCAATGTATACTGCGAATTCTACTCCGATTTTAGATGGTTCTGGAAATAGTATTGGCCGTACGCCTGCGGAAAGTAAATTTGTTTTGTATGAAGACCGAACTGATGAAAACACGTTAACTTTCAATTCTATTTTGAATTCACAAATAAATGACAACATTGTTATAAACGCAAGTGCTTCTTATAAAAAACTTAAGTCTTCAAACTACCAAAAATTGCTAGATTTATTGGGAGGAACGCACTTTAATGACATAGATGCATTTGGAACTACTGCAGATCAAGAGCAATCGGATTTGCTTAATCCAAACAGACAGGTAGTTGTTGGTGACAAATATGGTTATAACTATATTATTTCTGCAGATGTTTTGGAGGCTTTTTCACAATTTAAATTTACCTATAAAAAAGTAGATTTCTATGTTGCACAAAGCTTTTCAAGCACTTCATCACAAAGAGAAGGTTTGTATAAAAATGGTTATTATCCTACAAATTCTTTTGGAAAAGGCGGAAAAACAACATTTGAAAATTTTGGCTTTAAAGGAGGAATTACTTATAAAATTTCAGGAAGACGTTATTTGAGTTTAAATGCTGCCCACATGACAAAGGCACCATCAATCAGAAATACGTATCCTAATGCTCGTTTGAACAATAATATAGTGTTAGGTCTTGAAAGCGAAAATATTTCGAGTGCTGATGCAAGTTATGTTTTTCGAGGACCATTCTTAAAGGCTAGAATTACGGGTTATTTTTCAAAAATTAGCAATGCAACAGAAACATCTTTTTATTATGCAGATGGTGTTTTTGCTAATGATGATAGCACAGATACAAACGAAAGCAGTGCTTTTGTGAGCGAAACCGTAAAAGATATTACCAAGAAAAATATAGGTGCAGAGTTAGGGTTAGAATACCAAATCACATCGACTATAAAATTGATGGCTTCGGCAGCCTATGGGCAATATATTTATGATAACGACCCAACTGTATTGATTAATAACGATGCAAAAGCAACTCCTGCCAATCCAAATCCTGTAATTAATTTTGGTACTGCTGCAATGAAAAATTATAGACAACCTGGAATGCCTCAACAAGCCTATTCTGCCGGAATAGAATATAGAGATCCAAAGTTCTGGAACGTAGGAGTGAATCTTAATTATTTGGCTGACAACTATTTAGACGTTTCTCCAATCATGAGAACTAATAACTTCTTTATTAATCCAGCAACAGGATTTAATTTTCCAGAAGCAACTATAGAAAGAGGTAGAGAGTTATTAAAACAAGAAAAGTTTGACCCTGTAATGCTTTTGAATGTTATTGGAGGAAAATCATGGAAAATCAAAAACAATATTGTTGGTTTTTTTGCAAGTATAAACAACCTAGCAAATGTTACCTACAAAACGGGCGGTTTTGAACAAGCAAGAAATGCAAACTTTAGACAGCTAAATCAAGATGTTTCTAGCGGAACTCCTGCTTTTGCCCCAAAATACTTTTATGGATACGGAAGAACCTATTTCGTAAATTTTTATATTAATTTTTAATTAGAAAAACACATTTATTATGAAAACAAATATTTTAAAATCAATTTTTTTCGTAGCCATAGCTTTAGGATTATTTTCAAGCTGTGTAAACGATGATAATTATGACGTTCCGGCTTTGGATTGTAATCAGCCAAATTTGACTGCAAACAGAACCGTTCAGCAAATTATTGCGGTATCTGGTCCAGTAGTTAGTCCTTATGAATATAGTGATGACATCATCGAAGCGTATGCTGTTTCAAGTGATCAAGGAGGAAACTTCTACAAATCTATCTCTTTTCAAACGGTAGCAACAACTACGACTCCAGCAGTTGGGTTTAGCGTTCCTGTTGATGCATCAAACACTTATATTGATTATCAACCAGGCGTTAAGGTTTATATTAAAATGGAAGATTTATATACCGATATTATCTATGGTTCGATGAGAATTGGAAGCGTTTATGTAAACCCTACTTCTTCTGTTGCATCGGTAGGAAGACTCCCTTTGACTGTTTATAAAAGTAAATTAATTGCTTCTTGTACTAATTTAAGCGAAGAAGTTTTAGTTAAAAAAGCACCTATTGCGAGTTTATTGAATGATTCTAACTTGAATACTTTGGTTGAAGTTTCTGGCGTTCAGTTTGAAGATGATGCCATTGGTAGAAAATATTATGAATCAGCAAATGATCTTGGAGGGGCAACAAACTGGTTGTTGAACGATGTTTCTGGAGCAAAAGTAATCTTTAGAACTAGCAGTTATGCTACCTATGCAAATCATTTATTGCCTACTGGTAGCGGAACGGTTAGAGGTGTTTTGACAAAATACGGTTCTGACTATCAGCTAATTGCACGTACAGAAGATGATGTGAAATTAACTGGCCCAAGAACGGTGCCGTTATTATCTGAAGGATTTACTTCTAGTTTTGGTTCGTGGACTTCCTTTAGTGTTGTGGGTGCCGAAGTTTGGACACATAGTGCTATTTATGGAAACCCTGGAGGAATGGCAAAAATGTCTGGATATGCAACTACTAACAAATTAAATGAAGATTGGTTGATTTCGCCAGCTGTTGATTTGTCTAATATTACAGCTGCTACTTTATCTTTTGATAATGCTTATAAATTTACTGGAAATCCTATCAAGGTTTTTGTTTCCAATAATTATTCAGGAACAGGAAGCCCTGCTGCTGCTGGCGTAACTTGGACTGAGTTAACAGGTGCGGTATTATCAAATGGAAATTATGTATATGCTAACTCAGGGGCATTAAATTTAAGTGCGTTTTTAGGTGCTGGAAACAGTGCTGTTCGAGTTGCGTTTAAATATACATCTACTACATCTGCTGCTTCTACTTGGGAAATAGATAATGTGAAAATACTAGGGAATTAATTCTCTATTCTATAAAGAAAAAACCTCGCAATTTGCGGGGTTTTTTTATGCCTTTAAGGCTTTGAAATTATAATGTTTCTATTTAATAAAAGAGCTATTGAGATGTTATTTAGCTTGTTATATAGTTATTTATTATTTGATTCGTCTGTTTCTTTTTTATATTGTAAAGAAGGGGTTTTTAGCTATTTATTTTAAGTTTTATAATTGTTTATGGGATTTATGAGGTTTATATTTACCACAAAAAAAAGCGGCTCTAAAAGCCGCTTTTTATATTCTATTTTATTAGTGAATTATTTGACAATCAAGAACTCTGCCCGTCTGTTTTTGGCATGATCCTCTTCGGTACAATTTTCTTTACAGTCCACTTTTGGCTCCATTTCTCCAAAGCCTTTTCCTGTGATTCTTTTGGCCGAAATTCCTTTCGAAACAACATATTGAACCGCCGCTTTTGCTCGTCTCTCTGACAGGTTCATGTTATATTTATCGCTGCCTCTGTTGTCTGTATGCGATTTTGATAATATCTCCATCTTTGCATCACTTGTCATCACCTGAACTAGTTTGTCTAGCTCAAATGCTCCTTCTTGCGTGATGTTGCTCTTGTCATATTCAAAGAATATTGGGTTCAAGACAATTTCTGTTGGCGTGATAATCACTTCTATCGGATTAAGCGGTGCCAAAACCTCTAACTTCCCGCCTTTGTTCTTGGCTATTGGGAATCCCGCACTTTCAAATCCTTCCATCGTGACTTGAAGGCTGTATTCTTTATTGCATTCTAATAAATAGTCAACATTGCCATTGCCATTTGCAATTTTTGTCTCTATTATGTTTTTCTTTTCATCTAATATTGCAACGCTTGCTCCAGGCAATATTGCTCCTGTTGCTTTGTTACTCACCGTGATTAATGTCTCTACGCTACAAACTGGGTCGGCCATAAACACATCGTCCGAACCAGCTCTATTGCTCGAGAAAAATCCTATGTTTTGTTTTGAATTAAATGAAAATGAAAAATCATCACTCTCGCTATTTACTGGTTTGCCGATATTCTTTGCGTCTTCATCTTTGTTTAAATTTATAGCATAAACATCTAATCCACCCAATCCTTGTTTGGCACTTGACGAAAAATACAAAACATTGTCATCGGTAATCGATGGGAACTGTTCGTTTCCTTCGGTGTTTACTCTCGGGCCTAGATTTTCTGGTTTTCCATAAACATCGCCTTCTGAAATGCTGACTTTCCAAATATCATTTCCGCCTAAACCTCCTGGCATATTTGAATTGAAATATAATGTTTTTGAGTCTTTGCTAATGCTTGGATTGCTCACAGAGTAGCTCGTGCTGTTGAAGGGTAATTGGGTAATGTTGTCCCATTTTCCGTTTACTCGTTTGGCTTTATAGAGATAAATCTGACTGAATTTTGAGTTGATACTTTTTGCTTTTTCATAGTCTTTCTCATCGCGACTATCTCTGGAAAAATACATTGTGTTTCCGTCACTACTAACCGTTGCAGGGCCGTCATGCCATTTTGTGTTGAGCTCACCAACTTCGGTTGCTGGACTCAGCGATCCATCGGCTGGATTATAAACCGATTGATACATATCCAGATAGGGTTCGTCATTCCACCCTGTTTTTTTTCCTGATTTTCTTCTTGCACTTGCAAAATACAGTAGGTTCTCGTTGCTAAGAGCAGCACCAAATTCGGATTTGTCGCTATTGATGGCAATCGTTTTTACATTAAATGATTTTTGTTTGCTCAATAACTTCGGAATATAATTTGGGTTTTCTTTGAAGGTTTTGGCTCTTAAATCGTTGGGTGACTTGCTGGCAAAAACAGCCATTTGAGCATTCGATTCTTCATATTTGCCTGCTGCTTTTAGCATTTGGGCATATTTGAAATAAACCTCTGCTTCTTGTGGCTGTGTGACTGCCAAGGCATACCACTTGATGGCTTCCTTGGTGTTGAACATATTATAATAACTCTCGGCGAGTTGGTTATAAATATAATTGTCTTTTTTGCCATCGCCAACTAGCTTTAGGTATTCCTTGCTTGCGTCCAAGTATTCGTATTGCTTGAATAGCTTATCGGCAGCCTCGGTGGCTTTTGTTTGTGCTTTTATGGTTAGTGTGCTTACGAACACAAAACTTACTATTAGGTATATTTTCTTCATTATGGGTGTTGTTTTTATGTTAGAAATATCGTGGTGAACGAGATATTTTTTTCGGGAAATTCAAATCAAATAACAATATGATTTCGTGTGATGAGGGTGTGGATACTTTCAAATCCGAAACAATATGGTCATAGGCATATCCTATTCTTAGTGATGGCGAAATGGCATAGTTTACCATCGCTCCAAAGGAGTCTTGCAATCGATAGGTCGCTCCTAATTCAAATTTTTCATTCATCAAAAAGTTAGTAGATACATCTACCGAAGCCGGTGTGTTAAATGATGATTTTACCATAGCAAAAGGCTTGAACTTTAGGTTTGGATTCAACTGAAAAACATATCCTCCTGTAATGAAATAATGCGGCACTTTGTTTTCAAGATAATAATTCCCGTCATTATTCAAGTGGGCAGCATTTAGCATATTAGGAATCGAAACAGCAAAATAATACTTGTCTGTATAATAGAAAAATCCGGTTCCAACATTAAGATTTGTCGTTTTTGAATCTTCAGAAAACGCTTGGTCTCCTTGTTGAAGAAGCGTATAATTTATAGCCGAAAAAAGGCCTACCTCTTGAAAGGTAACTCCCGCTTTTAATCCTAAGGCTAATCGATGTTCTCCGCCTAGTTTTAAAGTATAAGAGAAATCTCCATAAACATTTGTTTCTTTAACAGGCCCTATTTTATCTGAAATAATCGAAAGACCTAATCCTACATTTTTCCCCGCAGGAGTTGACCCTGAAAATGAAAAGGTGGTTGGAGCATCTTCAATTTCTATCCACTGCTTTCTGTATAATAATCCGAAGGTTAGATTCTCTTTTGATCCCGCATAGGCTGGGTTCATAATATTCATATTATACATATATTGTGTATAATGTGGGTCTTGCTGTGCACTTGCATTAATGTAGGCAACAAAGACTAATAATGCGGTAAATAATTGTTTCTTCATAGTAGGTTTTATATTTGTTTAAAAACCATAGCCTTCTAAAACTATGGTTTTATAACATTAGTAATATTATCGATTAATATAGATCCAGCCCGTTAATGTATCTCCGTTTCCTCGTTCGATCACATAATAGTAAGTGCCATCTGGTAATTCTGAACCAGAATCCGTTTGACCATGCCACTGATTGGTATATTCATAAAAACTATACACCTTGCTGCCATAGCGATTGTAGATGCTTAGTTTTTTTACATCAGTCAGTATAAAGGATTCGTTGTCACCATCACCATTTGGAGAAATCCCTTTTTGGATAGTACAAATTGTATTGGAAAACACAACCTCTTGCTCAGAAAAACAACCATTTAGATCTGTAATTTTAACCGTGTAGGCTCCTGGTTCATTTAAAATAATTGCATTAGGTGTTGATGGAATTGTTGTAAAGTTAGGCCCTGTCCAGACGTAAGTAACCGTGGCTGGGTCAAACGAACCGTTTACTGGATTCGCTTCGGCTTTAAATTTACTACCTTCACAACCAGAAGTAATACCTATTGCGAAAGTACTCGTATTTTGAGCAACCGAAGTAGTCTTGGTTGATTTACAACCCAAGATATTCACTTCTAATGAGTAACTACCTGTTTGATTAGCAGATAATGTAGTGCCTATACTTTGCGTACCATTAGGTAAAGTCCAAGTGTAAATTGAGTTTGGATTTGAAATATTAAAATTATTTGCACTAAATGAAAGTTCAACCGACTGATTCTGACAAACTGAATAAGGTTCATTCAAAAATGTGAAATCCCAATTTGAAATGCTTTGTCCAACTGTTATCGTTTGAGAGTTTGAACAACCCAAAATATCTACATTAACCGTATAAGTTCCTGTTGCACTAATTGGAAGCGAACTGTTTGTAGAAACAACTGTCGAACCATTTGGCAATGTATAAGTATATGTTACTGGTGCATTTGTAGAGTTATTTGTCACTAGAACTGATAAAGTTCCCGTTTCATTTGGACACATCGTTGCCGGTGCGGTCAAAGTGAAAATCCAATTTGAAACGCTTTGTCCTACTGTTATCGTTTGAGAGTTTGAACAACCCAAAAT
>CAIJXW010000035.1 GCA_903824755.1 uncultured Bacteroidota bacterium
AACAATTACTATTAGAGGCAGTATTCCACAAGCAAAAAACAAAGAAATTCTTATCAAAGGATTTACCATGACGGGAGATAGTTTACTCACAAAAACTAATGCAGATTCATTAGGTAATTTTTCAATTGCCTATTCTTATATATATAAAGGTGCGGCATTATTAGAGATCAAAGACGCAAAAAGTGTTATTGTTATTTTAAATCAGGAGTCTTTTGAAATTAGCTGGGAAAACTTAGAAGATTTTAAAACTATAAAATTTAAAAATTCACCCGAAAATGATGCTTTTTCAAAAGGCATTTCTGTGGTGCAACAATCCGAAAGTATTTTGTCTGGTCTAAATTATTTAAAACCGATTTACGAACAGGATAAAATTAATTCATTACAAAAATTGAATTGGATAACTTCGGAAATAAATCTACAAAAAAAAGCATTTCCTGAATTTCTAGAATCATTACCAAAAGATTCATATGCTTTATATTATTTAAAATTAAGAAAGTTATTACAGATCATGCCTTTAACGGCAAACAAATTTATTGAGCGTTTATCCGATCATGAAAAGGAGTTTAACAGTATGGATTTTGCTTCCAAAAACCTATTGCATTCCGGTTTGTATAAAGAATTGTTAGATAGCTATTTTTTATTGATGGAGAGTAACGGAGAATTAGAAAATGTGTTTCAGCATATTAATACCAGTTCAGATGCAATCCTAAAGTCATTAGAACAACACCCCGATTTGAAACAAGATGTAGCAGAATATCTTTTTCGTCTCTTTGAAAAAAGAAGTCTTTTTCAATCAGCAGAACATTTAGCGTTAGCCATGCTAAACAATCAAAGTTGCGAAATGGACGCAAAACACGAAGCGTTGTTTGAACAATATCGCAAAATGGCAAAAGGAAAAACTGCTCCCGATATTGTATTTGAAAATACTTCAAAATCTATTTCCAAAATGTCTGATTTAAAGTCAAAATATAAATTAGTAGTTTTTGGTGCTAGTTGGTGTAGTATGTGTCAAGAAGAAATGCCAAAATTAAAAACATATTATGATAATTGGAAAAATAAATATGATTTGGAAATAGTTTTTGTTTCGCTAGATACAGAGCTAGCAAAATTTAACGCTTTTGTCAAAGATTTTCCATGGTTTTCAAGCTGTGAATTAAAAGGTTGGGAATCACAAGCAGCGATAGATTATTGTGTTTTTGGCACGCCAACAATGTATTTGTTGGATAAAAATAACACAATATTAGTAAAACCAATTTCAGAAAAACAAACACAAGCGTGGCTTGAAATGATTGAAAACAAATAAAAAATACAATTATTAATACAAAAACTAATAACATTATGAAAAAAATAATTTTAATAGTCACACTTCTTTCTTGTGTTTACTCCTTTGCCCAAGTTGGTTTAGGCACATCAAATCCTGTTAGTTCAGCAGCCTTAGATGTGACAAGCGTTACAAAAGGATTTTTGCCTCCTCGAATGACCTATGCTCAAAGAGCTTCAATACCAACACCAGTAGCGGGGTTGATTATTTTTTGTTCGGATTGCGGTACGTCAGGAGAATTATTGAATTTTAATGGAACGAGTTGGACAAACGTAGTGGGCGCATCAGCAACTTTTACCTCCCCGTCTGTTTTGACACAAATTGGTAATGAAGGAGACAGTCCAAATGCACTTGCATCGGTAATTACTTCTTTGCAATTGGCCTCGATTAGCGGGATTACAGGTGTTCTACCCTCAAACGAGTTAGCTTATCAAGCGTATATCGATGCAAATCCAAATTCATTTTCTTCACCAGCAACAGCAACGGAAGTAAATGCGATGATTGTAGCAGTAAATTCTGAACAAGTATTAATACAAATAGGTAACGAAGGAGATAGCCCAAATACGATTGCTTCGGTAATAACCGCTTCTCAGCTTTCTTCTATTATTGGAGTTGTAGGGGTTGTGCCTGCTAATATATCTGCATATCAGGCTTATATAGATGCAAATCCAGCTTTGTTCTCTTCACCAGCAACTTTAGCCGAAGTAAATGCAATGTTTATATTACCAGATGCTCCAACAAGTGTTATTGCTACGGCAGGATATATTCAAGCAAGTGTTGCTTTTTCGGCACCAGTATCTAATGGAGGAAGTGCAATAACAGGTTATACGGTAACATCATCTCCAGGAAGTTTTACAAGTACTGGAGCATCTTCGCCTCTTGTAGTGACAGGATTAACCGCTGGAACAGCTTATACCTTTACGGTAGTTGCCACCAATGTTGCAGGAAATTCAGTTGCCTCTGCGGCTTCCACATCAGTAACACCTTATACGGTTCCAAATGCTCCAACAAGCGTTGTTGCTACGGCAGGATATATTCAAGCAAGTGTTGCTTTTACTTCACCAGTATCTAATGGAGGAAGTACAATAACAAGTTATACGGTTACATCAACTCCAGGAAGTTTTACAAGTACTGGAGCAACTTCACCACTTGTAGTGACAGGATTAACTGCTGGAACAGCTTATACTTTTACGGTGGTTGCCACCAATGTTGCAGGAAACTCAGCAGCCTCTGCTGCTTCCACATCAGTAACACCATATACGGTTCCAAATGCACCAACAAGCGTTGTTGCTATTCCTGGAAACACACAGACAAGCGTGTCTTTTACGGCACCAGTATCTAATGGAGGAAGTGCAATAACGGGTTATACGGTAACATCATCTCCTGGAGGATTAACAAAAACTGGAACATCTTCACCCCTTTTAGTTACAGGATTAACCGCTGGAACAGCTTATACCTTTACAGCGATTGCTACTAATATTGCAGGAAACTCTTTGACATCAGTAGCTTCAGCTTCTGTAACACCAGCTATTGCTTCAGGTAGTGCCGTTTGTAATAATACTACAATTACAGATGTTGTAGAATTAACATCGACTACTGGAGTAATTTGGATGGATAGAAACCTTGGAGCCTCTCGTGCTGCAACATCTTCATCAGATCATTTAGCCTATGGTTGTTTATACCAATGGGGTCGTGGAAACGATGGCCACGCTAGTATTACATGGACTTCATCAACAGCTGGTACTGTGGTTAATAGCACAACAACTACTTTGTCATCCACGGATACTCCAGGAGATGCATTATTTATTACAATTGGAACAAGTCCATTTGACTGGAGAAGCACTCAAAGTACAACTTTGTGGTCAACCAACGGAGCTACCAATAATAATCCATGCCCAACAGGTTTTCATATTCCTACTGCCGCACAATATACAGCAGAATTTGCTGCGGCATCTCCAGGATATAATATTACTAATGCTGCAACTGCATATAGTAATGGTCCAAGTGGCGGATTCAAGTTTACGATGGTAGGAGCAAGAGTTAATTCAACAGGGGTATTAGCTAATCAGTCTACTGAGGGAGTATATTGGACAAACACCCTAAGCGGTACAGATGCTACTAGAAGATATTTTGCTTCCGGAGCAACCAATAGCGGAGTAAACAATAGATCATACGGTTTCTCAGTTCGTTGTATTAAAGATTAAATATGATATATAATTTCAATAAATAATTGTGATCTACCACAGCTGCAAAAATTCTAAAGATTTTTGGCTGTGGTTTTTTCACTTAAACCAAAATTAGAATAAAATGAATAATTTGAGATTAATACTACTGTTTCTTTTGTTTTGGAATATTTCCAATGCACAAAAAACAATTACTATTAGAGGCAGTATTCCACAAGCAAAAAACAAAGAAATTCTTATCAAAGGATTTACCATGACGGG
>CAIJXW010000036.1 GCA_903824755.1 uncultured Bacteroidota bacterium
ATTTATTTTTGTTTTCAGAATTCATAGACATAGCTATAAATATTCCTACAATTAATATGTAGCTCGTTATTGCGGTAGATTTTCCTTCTTCTATTGTTTTCAAATCCATGATTAATTATTCAAAATTAGTTTCTCTTGATTAATTATCCCATATACTTTTCCTTTCATTTCATGGCCAAGAAAGATTGCGTTTTTGGATTTTGACAATAGGCTTTCTTTTTCAAAAACCCAATTTTCACTTGGATTAAAAAGGGTTAAGTTTGCTTTTTCTCCAACTTTTATTTCATTTCTTTGGATATCAAAAACTACTTTTCCAGAGGTTAATTTTTCAATTATTATTTCTAAAGGCAAAACAGTACACAAAGCACCAAAAGCTGATTCTAGTCCAATTGTCCCGTTTAAAGCATTGTCAAATTCCATTTTTTTATGTTCGATGTCTATTGGATTATGATCAGAAGTAATCATATCGATAACACCGTCCAAAACACCGTTTATCAGCGCTCTACGGTCAGCATCTGTTCTCAACGGTGGCGTGACTTTATATCGTGTGTCAAACCCTTCAAGTTTCTCATCGGTTAGCACTAAATGATGAACAGCGACACTGCAAGAAACGTTCAGTCCTTTATTTTTTGCTTCTTTTATAAGGGCAACTGATTTTGCTGTTGATACTGTTGGAATATGTAATTTTCCGCCTGTATATTCTAATAAAAATAAGTTTCTTGCAATTTGTATTTCTTCGGCCAAATTTGGAATCCCTTTGAGTCCTAATTTTGTCCCTACAATTCCTTCATTTGCAACGCCATTTCCTTTTATTTTTATATCTTGAGAATATGCAATTATCAAAGCATCAAAGTCTTGTGCGTATTGAAGTCCGATTTTCAACAAATTGGCATCATCAATTGATTTGTTATAATCTCCAAATGCAACTGCTCCAGAATTTTTCATATCAAAGAGCTCCGCCATGTCTTTTCCTTCGCTTAATTTTGTCAAAGCACCAATAGGATATAAGGCGGTTGCAGAATTTATTGCCTTGCTTTTAACAAAATTAATCTGAGATTGATTGTCTATAATCGGGTAGGAGTTCGGCTGTAATGCAATGGCACTAAACCCACTTTTTGCAGCTACTTCTAGTCCGTTGATTATCGTTTCTCTATCTTCAAATCCTGGCTCCCCAAGGGAAACACTACTATCAAACCAACCCTCTGATACATGAAGGTTATCTAATTTTAGTTCTTCAAAACCTTCAGAATTTGATAGTTTTGATTCGATTTTTTCAATTTTTCCCTCATTGATTTGTATATCCACAATTTTATTGTGAAATGCACTTTTTGAATCAATAATTTTTGCTGAACGAATGATTAGTTTCATTTTACATATTTTTGAATGAATACTTCTATAACTAAAAATAATAATGTTAAAATAATAAACCATTTCCAAAGTATATTATTGGAACGGTCGGTTTCAAGCGAATTAAATAGACTTTCAATGCTGTTTAATTTTTTATAATCGGATACAATTTTGCCATCTGCCAATCTTAAATCCCCTTCGGTACGACTGAAATTAAAACTTATATTTTTCAACAATTCATTTCCTGAATATATACCAAAATTACCTGCCAGTTCTGGATTATCGGCAAACGATAATTTAATGCTATTGCTCAATATTTGCTGAGAAGGTATGAATTTTTCATTAGTACTTTTTAACGAAACAATTTGGTCTTTTGAAAGGGAAGCATTGAAAACAAAATCTTTATTATCACCAATAGTCAAAGAGTTAATTCCAGATTTCGTTGCGTTTTGTGCCATATTATAAAACGCTGGAACAATCAAAGGCGAATTTTGAAAATTGCTATTTTCTAGGTTTAATGGTGCTGCAAAAAGATAAACAGACCCAAGATCTTTATCACTATTTGTCAAAAATATACTTTGATCTTCATAGGATAATATAGGCGAATTCAAACTAGAAATTTGAAATGATTTCTTGGTATTTGGATATTGAAAATTATCAATTTCTTTATCAAAAACCCTTTCAAATATGGGATGATTGAAATTTATCGATGTAATTTTTTTGTTTTTATTTTCGAGTTCTCTAAATTGAGAGGCATCAAATAGGGATACAAAAGAATTCAAATTTGAAATCGAAATATCAAAGGACGGAATCACAATTAAATGCCCCCCTTTTTCAACAAATGATTTTAAAGTTGTTTGAAGCGATTGCGGAATTTCCTTCAACTCATTCAATACTATTGCGTCTTGCTTTTCAATCAAATTAAAATCTAACAAACGCAACTCTGTGTTCAAATATTCAAATTCATCTGGGGTAAATATTCGGGACAAAAAATTATTTTTACTGCTTTCGCCAATACTTAAAACAGTAGTTTTTGACGGTTCAGAAATACTAAAATAAAGCGTATTGTCATAATTTAGAACAGGATCAGAAATCGAAAAATAACCATTAAAATCTTTTTTTGGTAATTTGAAAAATAATAGTTTAGAATTCTCATCAAAGTGAACCAATGTCTTGGCTATCAATTTGTTTTGATTATATAACCCTAACGGAATATCAGATTGATTATCACCAAATGCTGTTAATTTCACTCCGATTTCATAAAAATCATCAAAGGATTGGTGCATATAAACACTATCGATAGAAATATTGTTTTGCTGTTCGGATTTTGGCACGACAAAATAGGTTTGGTCTTGATTTTCAATACTTTTGAGTTGTTTTTTTTCTATTCCTAAAGCATCTGTAACAAAAACAACTTCTTTTTTATTGTTGGATTTCCTTGCCTTTATCTTTGACATAGCACTTTCTATTTGAAATGGAGTAGCGCTATATTTTAGATTCTGTAACTCTTTTGTAATCGATTTAATATCGGTATTCCAGTAGGTTTCGTCATTTGTGATTAACGAAAACGGCTGATTTTCAGGTGTGTTTTCTAATAGATCTTGCACAACTCTTTTCAGCAATTCTCCCTTTTGCCCTTTGGCTTGCATGGAAAAAGAATTATCTAAAACAATAAATAATTCATTATTTTTATTTTTTTTGTCTTTAGCAGGAAAATAAGGTTGAGAAAAAGCAAATATCAAAAAAGTTAACAGTAGTAATCGAGAAGCTAATAGTAACCATTTTTTAATTTTAGAGCTTTTTCGAGTTTGAATAGAAAGCTCTTTTAGAAATCGAACATTGGTGAAATATTCTTTTTTGAAACGGCGCAATTGAAACAAATGAACCAATATTGGAATGACCAGTAAAAATAGGAAATAGAGAATTTCAGGTTGTTTGAATTGCATTCTGGGTCTAGTTTACTTTAAAATAACATTATTTTAAAGTGATTACTGAATTTCATTTGTCAAAAATACTACTTTTTATTATTTTGAAACTCCTATTTTGGTATTTTAATAAAAAAAATAATTTTGCCTTTATATTGTATGCTTCACTTTTTGTTTAAAATTACTTTTTTCGAATAATTAATAGCGACTACTTCTTATCTTTTCGTTTCTTGTCTCTTGTTTTCAACATATTTCTATTGACTGAACCAGAAACTTTCTTTTTTGTTTTTGAAGGGCCACCCAAATTTACTTTTTTGTTCTTTTTTGATTTTTCATGAAAAGCACCTTCACCGTCTAGTTTTGGTTTTTTCATTAAAAACTTTACGGCCTGTTTTTCTTTTTCAGGCTCTATTAATTTGGTTGAAACTTCTACTTCTTGAGGAAAATCAGCTACTTCCAATTCCATATTCATTAATAACTCCGCTTCGATTTTAAAGTCAATTTCTCTTGGAGTGATAAAGCTAATTGCGGTTCCAGTGGCATCTGCACGACCTGTTCTACCAATTCTGTGCATATATAATTCAGGAAATTCAGGAACTTCAAAATTGATTACGTGTGAAATATTAGAAATATCTAATCCCCTTGCCATAATATCGGTAGTAATTATTCCCCGAAGTTGGCCTTCTTGAAAAGAAGCCATCGTACTCAATCGATAATTTTGAGATTTATTAGAATGTATTACGCCAAATTCGCCCTCAAAATCTTCTTCAATTCGCTCATGAAGCATATCGGAAATTTTCTTATTGTTGACAAATACTAAAATCCTATTCATCGTTTCATCTGTTTGAAGCAGATGTTTTAGCAAATTTATTTTGGTGTTAAAATTCGGAACGTTATAGGTAGTTTGCTTTATGTTTTCTAGTGGAGTTCCAGACGCAGCAAGCGTTACTTCCTCAGGAAAATCAAAATAATCATTCAAAATTGCATCGACTTCATCTGTCATTGTCGCCGAAAAAAGTATATTTTGACGCTTATTTCGCATCATAGCTAATATTGATGTCAATTGAATTCGGAAACCCAAGTTTAGCATTTCATCAAATTCATCTATGACTAATTTTTGAGTATCGTCAAATCGAATCACACTGTCCAAAGCTAAATCCATCACACGTCCTGGCGTACCTACAAGTATGTCAATCCCTTCATAGACAGCTTTTTTCTGTGTGTTTATGTTCACTCCTCCAAAAATCCCAATAGTCCGAACCGACATATATTTTGTTAGTTTTTCAACTTCTTCAACCACTTGAACGACTAATTCTCTTGTGGGAACAAGAATTACAATTTTTGGCGTATTTGTTGGTGTAAATTTATATAACTTCAATAAAGGAAGTAGATAGGCAAAGGTTTTTCCTGTTCCAGTTTGTGCAATTCCCATCATATCTCGTCCTGACATTATCACAGAAAATGATTTTTCTTGAATCGGAGTTGGGTGTATGAATCCTAAATCAGTTATGGCTTTTTGAACCGATATTGGAAGATTAAATTGCTCGAAAGTGGTCATTTATATTTTATTTTCGGCAAAGGTACGTTTTTTCAATTTAATCATTAATTATTGAAATCGATGTTTTTAATGTAAAGTGATTAAAGATTTTAGTTAGAATTTTTTTGTTATCCAAAATCTTTTTTAGAAAATTAACCTATTTCTTTTTCCATTTTTATGTCTGCTCTATCATATATACCTGGCTCTAAATCCACTTCTTTAAACCCAAATTTTCTATATAAATGAAGTGCTGGGAGAAGCGTTCTATTAGAATATAAAATCAGTTTTTTTATATTGTTTTCAAAAGTAATAGAATCAATATGGTGCAACAATAATGCTCCCACACCCAGCCCTTGAACAGAATCTGTGACAGCCATTTTTGTTAATTCAAATAGTCCATCGTCAATCTTTAACAAGGAAACTGTGCCTACAATTGCTTGATTATATTGTGCATAAAAAATCAATCCACCTTTGTCTATTATTTCTTCTTGCGGATTAGAGAGTACTCTTTCATCTTTTGGCTCTATCCTAAAATACCGCTCTAACCATTCATAATTTAATATTTTTATGGCGTCTTTTAATTCGGTTGTAAATGGGATAATGGTAATTTTTTGGTCTGTATTCGACATTATTTAGGATAAAATTAATTTACGATTTCCATCGGAAAGTGTTTCGATTGTAATGACAGTTTTAATTTCGGGAATTAGGGTTTCAATTTTTTCAGACCATTCAATAAAACACCAATTTCCAGAATATAGGTATTCTTCGACACCCATATCCAAAGCCTCAATTTCGCTTTTTAGTCGATAACAATCAAAATGGTAAACAATTTGATTATTAGATGTTTGATATTCATTAACTAAAGAAAAGGTTGGACTACTTGTATTTCCATTTACACCTAAATTCTTACTCAGGCATTTAATCAAAGTGGTTTTTCCAACACCCATATTCCCATTAAATAAAAGTACTTTATTTGGGTTTTGATTTAGTATCAATTGTGCCACATTATCAATTTCTTCCAATGAAAAAACAACTTCCATTTTA
>CAIJXW010000037.1 GCA_903824755.1 uncultured Bacteroidota bacterium
AAGAAAAAAACTATTCAAATTATTATACGCAATCGCAACAAAAACAAAATATTGTTCCAAATCTAAAAGGCATGCCAGGAATGGATGCTGTTGCTTTACTTGAAAATTTAAAAATAAAAGTAAAAGTAATAGGAGTTGGAAAAGTAAAAAAACAGTCAATAAATCCAGGTCAAATTATAAATAAAAAGTCAATAATAACATTAGAATTATCTTGATTACGCTAAAAGACATATTATATAAAGTTGCTATCGATGCCGTTAAGGGTTCGACAGAAATTGCTATTGAAAAATTGGATTTTGATTCTAGAAAAATCACTAATAACGATGTTTTTATAGCCATTCGCGGTTCGGTTACTGATGGCCATGAATTTATTGAAACAGCTATAAACAATGGTGCAATTGCAATAATTTGCGATACATTCCCTGAAATTATTGTTACTGGAATTACTTATGTTCAAGTAAAAGACACCAATAACGCAATGGCTTTTATGGCGGCAAATTATTTTGATAACCCATCAAAAAAGTTAAAATTAATTGGAATTACAGGCACAAATGGAAAAACAACAATTGCCTCTTTACTGTTTCAATTGTTCAAGAGTGCGGGATATAAAGTAGGGTTGCTTTCTACAGTAAAAATCCTCGTTGATGAAAAAGAATATAAAGCAACACACACCACGCCTGATTCTATCACTATTAATCATTTTCTAAATGAGATGGTTCAATCTGGGGTTGACTATTGTTTTATGGAGGTTAGCTCTCACGGGGTTCATCAAAAACGGACAGATGCACTCAGTTTTGAAGGTGGAATTTTCACAAATCTTTCGCATGACCATTTGGATTATCACGAAACATTTGCAGAATATAGAGATGTAAAAAAATCTTTCTTTGATAATTTGCCAAAAACTGCTTTTGCATTAACTAATAAAGACGATAAGAATGGCGAAGTAATGCTTCAAAATACGATAGCCAGAAAAAGAACTTATTCACTTAAATCTTTTTCAGATTATAAAGCTCAAATACTCGAAAATCAACTTTCAGGATTATTATTAAAAATAAATGATCAAGAAGTTTGGGTTCGGTTAATAGGAACTTTCAATGCCTATAATTTATTAGCAATTTATGGAGCCGCAATTGAATTGGGCTTAGAATCTATCGAAGTGTTGCGATTATTATCAGAGCTAGAAAGTGTTTCGGGGCGTTTTCAATATATAGTTTCCGACAAGAATATTACGGCAATTGTCGATTATGCTCACACTCCTGATGCATTAGAAAATGTTTTGAATACGATTAATGATATTCGGACAAAAAACGAAAAATTGATTACAGTTGTTGGTTGTGGCGGTGATAGAGATAAGACAAAACGTCCAATTATGGCCGAAATTGCAACTGCATTGAGTGACAAAGTAATATTGACTTCGGATAATCCTAGAAGCGAAAATCCAGAAACTATCATTTCTGAAATGGAGAGCGGAGTGGCACCTCAAAATTATAAAAAAACGGTATCGATAACTGATAGAAAGCAAGCAATAAAGACGGCTTGCCAATTGGCAAATCCAAATGACATTATCCTAATTGCGGGAAAAGGACACGAAACATATCAAGAAATTCAAGGTGTTCGCCATGATTTTGATGATATGAAAATTGTAAAAGAAATTTTAGACCAACTTCAAAAATAGAGCGATATGTTATATTATTTATTTGAATATTTGAACAAGACATTACACATTTCTGGAACGGGTGTGTTTCAATATATTACTTTTCGATCGGCTTTAGCCTTAATATTATCGTTGCTGATTTCGACCATTTTTGGAAAGAAAATTATCTCTTTTTTGAGAAATCAACAAGTTGGAGAAACGGTTCGTGAACTTGGACTAGAAGGACAAACTCAAAAAGCTGGAACGCCAACAATGGGTGGGCTAATCATCATTATTGCGACTTTAATTCCTGTGTTATTATTTACAAAACTAAATAATATCTATATCATTCTATTGATTGTCACGACACTTTGGATGGGAACAATTGGCTTTATTGATGACTATATAAAGATATTCAAAAAAGATAAAGCGGGTTTAAAAGGTGTTTTCAAAGTTATTGGACAAGTTGGTTTAGGGATCATTGTTGGGTCGGTGCTATATGTTCACCCAGGAGTTACTATTCGTGCCGATTTGAGAAACGAAAAAACCACAATTTCCCAAACTGCATCAACAATAAGTTATACTCCAATAGAAGAAAAATCTACGGCAACCACGATTCCGTTTTTTAAAAATAACGAATTTGACTATGCCGAATTATTATCATGGATGGGCGATGGTTATGAAAAATGGGCTTGGTTAATCTTTATTCCAATAGTAATTTTTATCATCACTGCGGTTTCAAACGGGGCAAATCTCACAGATGGAATTGATGGCTTGGCGGCAGGAACATCTGCAATTTCGGTGTTAGCACTTGGGATTTTTACGTTTGTTTCTGGAAATATTATTTTCTCAAATTACCTCAATATTATGTATATCCCAAATTCGGGGGAAATGACCGTTTTTATTGCAGCATTTGTAGGAGCATTAGTTGGGTTTCTTTGGTACAATTCATTTCCAGCATCAGTTTTTATGGGTGATACAGGAAGTTTGACTATAGGTGGAATTATTGCTGTATTAGCAATTTCGGTGCGAAAAGAGTTGTTGATTCCTTTGGTTTGTGGAATTTTTCTTGCCGAAAATCTGTCAGTAATCATGCAAGTAAGCTATTTCAAATTTACCAAAAAACGCTTTGGCGAAGGCCGTAGAATTTTTCTAATGTCGCCGCTGCATCATCATTATCAGAAAAAAGGATATCACGAAAGCAAAATTGTTACTCGATTTTGGATTGTAGGAATTATGCTGGCCATTCTGTCTATTGTGACATTGAAATTAAGATAATGAGATTAGTAATATTAGGCGGAGGCGAAAGCGGAGTAGGGACAGCACTACTTGGAAAAAAAAAGGGATATGACGTTTTTTTGTCAGATTTCGGAAAAATAAAAGATAAATATAAAGAAGTTCTTAATCTTAATGCAATAGAATGGGAGGACGAAACCCATACTGAAAACAAAATTCTAAATGCAGATGTCGTGATGAAGAGTCCTGGGATTCCTGACAAAGCATCAATTGTAAAAAAACTTGTAGAGAAGAACGTTTCGGTTATTTCTGAAATTGAATTTGCAGTACAATTTACAAACGCCAAAACAATTGGAATTACTGGCAGTAACGGAAAAACGACCACTACAATGTTAGTGTATCATTTGCTAAAAAATGCAGGACTAAATGTTGGATTGGCGGGCAATATTGGAAAGAGTTTTGCACGACAAGTTGCCGATGACAATTTTGATTATTATGTATTGGAATTGAGCAGTTTTCAGTTGGACGGAAGCATAAAATATCGACCAGACATCGCTATTATTACCAATATTAGTCCCGATCATTTAGATCGATATGAATATAAATATGAAAATTATATCGCATCAAAATTTAGAATAACAATGAACCAAACAGAAAATGATTTTCTAATCTATGATGCAGATGATGAAGCCATTTCAGAATGGTTAACGAGTAACAAAACAAAGGCACAATTAATTCCTTTTTCATTAGTGAAAACTTTTAGCAAAGGAGCATTTTTAAAAAACAATACTATGGAAGTAGCAATCAACGAAGAAGAATTTGTAATGGAAACACAATACATTGCATTGGAGGGAAAACACAACCTCAAAAACGCTATGGCAGCAACAACAGTGGCCAAATTGTTGAATATTAGAAAAGCTACCATTCGAGAAAGTTTGGCAAATTTTCAAGGTGTTGAACATCGTTTGGAGAAGGTTTTGAAAATTCAAAATGTTCAGTACATCAATGACTCAAAAGCAACAAATGTAAACGCAACTTTCTTTGCACTAGATAGTATGAATTCGCCTACAATTTGGATTGTTGGTGGAGTAGATAAAGGAAATGACTATGAAGAATTAATGTCCTTAGTGCATGAAAAAGTCAAAGCAATTATTTGCCTAGGTGTAGAAAACAAAAAGATAATTGAAGCTTTTGGAAATGTGGTTGATGTTATGGTTGAGGTAACTTCTATGAATGATGCGGTTAGAATGGCACAAAGAATGGCCGAAAAAGGAGACGCCGTTTTGTTGTCGCCTGCCTGTGCAAGTTTTGATCTTTTTGATGATTATGAAGACAGAGGACGTCAATTCAAACAAGCGGTTCGTAGTTTATAGAATTTACGAATAGGACCACAATAAATAAAGAAAAATAGAGAATGAAAGAACTAATAAACAATCTAAAAGGAGACAAAGTAATATGGTCGTTTGTGGCACTATTAGCCTTGTTTTCGTTTATGCCTGTTTTTAGTGCGAGTAGTAATTTGGCCTATTTGAATAAAGGAGACGGAAATACAATTAGTTTTCTTTTGACACATTTGGCTCATATTTTTATGGGATTCATAATCATATATGCAGTTCACAAAGTGCCGTATCATTATTTTAGAAATATATCAAAGTTAGCCTTACCAATCGTTTGGGCACTTTTAGTCTATACATTACTGAAAGGAACCGTTATTGCAGGAGCCAACGCCAGCCGATGGATGAAAGTTCCGTTTATTGGAATTTCTTTTCAAACATCTACATTAGCCGCAGTGGTATTGATGATTTTTGTGGCGCGCTATTTATCTAGAAAAAGAGAAACACCACAAACCTTTCAATCTTCATTATTTGAACTTTGGTTGCCTGTTTTTATTACGCTAGGATTAATTCTACCTGCAAACTTTTCGACAACAGCTTTGATTTTTTCAATGGTATTAATGTTGACTTTTGTAGGAAGATATCCATTAAAATATATTGGATTTGTGATTGGTTCAGGTATCGTATTTATGATATTTTTTGTTATGTTATCCAAAGTATTTCCCGAATCTCACTTTTTTAGTAGAGTAGGAACTTGGACAAGTAGGATAGAAAATTTTACTTCAGACAAACCCGATGAAGATGATTACCAAATTGAAAAAGCAAAAATAGCCATTGCCTCAGGTGGAATATACGGATTAGGGCCTGGAAAAAGTGTGCAAAAAAACTTTTTACCGCAATCTTCGTCCGATTTTATTTATGCGATTATCGTTGAGGAATATGGACTAATAGGAGGATTAGGCGTTATGACGATTTATTTATTGTTGCTATTTCGATTTATAATAGCCGCCCACAAAGCAAACACGCTATTTGGAAAACTTGTCGTTGTAGGGTTGGGTTTTCCAATGATATTTCAAGCCATGATAAATATGGCTGTCGCCGTAGAATTACTCCCCGTTACGGGACAAACTCTCCCTCTGATTAGTAGTGGAGGGAGCTCTATTTGGATGACATGTATTTCGCTAGGAATTATAATTGGAGTTACTAAAAAAGACGAAGAAATAGCAGAAGAAGCTAAAGAAAGCGAGAGAAGAGAGGCAACACTTCAAAAGTTAATAGATGAACAAATTGCCAAAGAAGATGCAATCGAAGAAGATTTTTCAATTATAGATAAAACTAAAAATCCACTAAATGTGGTAGCTGATAAATAAAAATGAAAAACTATAAATTCATAGTAAGTGGCGGCGGCACAGGTGGACATATCTATCCTGCAATCGCTATTGCAAATGAATTAAAATCACGTTTTCCTGATGCCGAATTTTTGTTTGTAGGAGCCAAAGACAAAATGGAAATGCAAAAAGTGCCACAAGCTGGATATCCTATAAAGGGACTTTGGATTGCTGGTCTTCAAAGAAAACTGACATTTCAGAATTTATTATTTCCTATAAAATTAATTAGTAGTTTGTGGAAATCATTATTAATAATTAAAAATTTTAAACCAGATGTAGTTATTGGAACGGGAGGATTTGCTTCGGGGCCTTTATTGCAAATGGCTAATTTATTGAATATCCCAACGGTCATTCAAGAGCAAAATTCATTTCCTGGAATTACCAATAAATTATTGAGCAAAAAAGCCAATAGGATTTGTGTGGCTTATGAAAATTTAGAGCGTTTTTTTCCAAAAGAAAAAATGATTCTCACAGGAAATCCTGTCCGACAAGATTTGATAGCTATCGAAAGCAAACGCCAAGAAGCAATTAAGCATTTCAATTTAGATCCTTCCAAGAAAACCCTTTTAGTTCTTGGCGGAAGCCTTGGTGCTAGAAAGCTAAATCAATTGATAGAAAAGGAATTGCAAAATATTTCTAATCAAAACATTCAAATAATCTGGCAATGTGGCAAGTTTTATTTGGAACAATATAAAAAATATAATTCCAAAAACGTTCAGGTTTTTGCTTTTATAGACCGCATGGATTTGGTTTATGCTGCCGCAGATTTTATGATATCTCGAGCAGGTGCCTCTTCGGTTTCGGAGTTGAGTATTGTTGGAAAACCAGTATTATTTATCCCTTCTCCAAATGTTGCCGAAGACCATCAAACCAAAAACGCAAAATCGATTGTGGATAGAAATGGGGCGTTGATGCTTAAAGAAAGTGAGCTAGACGAAAAATTTAATGCTGTTTTTAGCGATTTAGTGAACAATGAAAATTTGCAAAAGCAACTTTCAGAAAATATAAAAAAATTAGCAAAAGTTCATGCAACAAGAGATATTGTAGATGAAATTGTGAAATTGATAAAATAAATAAATAGTAGAAGCTCGTTGGGCTTTTTTAACAGTAAGACTTTTTTTAAATGAATTTGAACCAAATACATAACGTCTATTTCATAGGAATCGGAGGGATCGGAATGAGTGCTTTGGCACGTTATTTCAAAACCATCGGCAAAAATGTATCTGGCTACGATAAAACCGAAACCGAACTCACAAAAGAATTAGAACAAATCGGAATCAGTATTCACTTTGAAGATAATATAAATTTAATTCCAAATGATTATTATATCGAAAACACGTTGGTAATTATTACACCCGCAGTACCGATATCACATTCCGAGTGGAATTATTTTTTGGAGCGAGATTTTAATGTCAAAAAACGAGCAGAAGTTTTAGGAATTATTACAAAAGACACTTTTTGTTTTGCAATAGCGGGAACGCATGGAAAAACAACAACGTCAAGTATTTTAGGACATATTCTATTTGAAAGTGGCGCTGATGTGACTTCATTTTTAGGCGGAATAGTAGAAAACTATAACTCTAATCTAATTGGATCAGGCAAAACGATAACTGTTGTCGAGGCAGACGAATTTGACCGTTCTTTTTTGCATTTGCACCCTAATATTGCCTGCATTACTTCTATGGATGCCGATCATTTGGACATTTATGGAGATAGTGCCACAATAGAAGCTTCATTTTTAGAATTTGCCCAAAAGATTTCCGATAAAAGTCAGCTTTTCATTACGAAAAACCTACCTTTAGAAGGCGTTACGGTTGCTGTTAATGAGGCTGCAAGTTTTGAGGCTTTCAATGTGAGAATTGAAAACGGAAACTATGTTTTTGATGTGAAAACACCAACAGAAATCATATCAAATTTAGAATTTGGGTTGCCAGGAAAACACAATTTGACAAATGCTTTGATGGCATTGGCAATGGCAAAAACCTTCGGAACATCAAATGATGCAATTGCAAAAGCACTAAAATCATTTAAAGGAATTAAACGAAGATTTTCTTATCAGATAAAAGAAAACAACCTAGTATACATTGATGATTATGCACATCATCCAACAGAAATAGATGCCGTTCATCAGGCCGTTTCTGAATTATATCCAAATCAAAGAGTTCTAGCAATATTTCAGCCACATTTGTATAGTAGAACAAGAGATTTTGCAGGTGATTTTGCCAAAAGTCTTTCCGCTTTCGATGAGGTTTTATTATTAGACATTTATCCAGCACGAGAATTACCAATCGAAGGAATAACATCAAGTTGGTTGATGAAAAAAATGACAAATGAGCATAAAAAAGTAGTTTCAAAATCAGAATTAATCCCAGCTATTCAAAAAAGTGACGCATCAATAATAATTACAATTGGAGCAGGCGATATAGGAGAGTTAGTTCAACCAATAAAAAAAGCATTATTATGAAATTTTTTAGTTGGCATACAATCAGATTAGTCCTAATGATATTGGGTATTTTATTAATTTATTCGTTTTCAATGAAGCGAAATTCTCAAAGAAAATTCTCAAAAACAGAGATTGTTTTTCTAGGAGATGACAACTTATTTGTGACTTCAGAAACGGTTAATAAAATGTTAATAGAAAAAAATCAGCAGCCGCAAAATCTTCAAAAAGAAAAATTAGATTTGAACAAGCTGGAAAAAAAACTAGATAATCACAATATGATTGAAAAATCTCAAGTATTTGTGAGTGTCGATGGTGTGCTAAAAGTTGTCGTAAAACAGAAGACGCCAATAGCAAGAATTTTTGAAGGAGACAGTGCCTTTTATTTTGATTATCAGGGAAATAAAATGCCAATATCCAACAATTATTCCGCTAGAGTTCCTCTTGTGAATGGAGAAATTAATGCTATAAAAAGGCAAGATTTAATTGAATTATTTACTGTAATTCAAAAAAACGATTTTTTGAAAAAAAACATAATTGGAGCTACAATTTTTCCGAACGGAGCTCTTGTTATGGCGACAAGAAATTATAATTACCAAATTGATTTTGGGAGATTGATACATATTGAGAAGAAATTGAAGAATTATAAAGCATTTTATCAGAAGGCTGTTTTGGATAGTTCGATATTAAAATACAAAAAAATAAATCTGATATATACGCAGCAAGTTGTTTGCACAAAATAAAAGATTATGGAAAAAGAGAACATTGCGGTAGGTTTAGATATCGGAACCACAAAAATTGTTGCCATGATTGGCAAAAAAAACGAATATGGCAAACTTGAAATTTTAGGCGTAGGAAAGTCTAAAAGTTTGGGAGTGAAAAGAGGCGTTGTCGATAATATTACACAAACAATACTCTCTATTCAACAAGCCGTTCATGAAGCCGAAACAAATTCAGGGTATAAAATTAAAGACGTAGTTGTAGGAATTGCTGGACAACACATTCGGAGTATTCAGCATAGTGACTACATCAGTAGGAGTAATGCCGAAGACGTAATTGGGAACCAAGATATCGATTTGCTAATCAATCAAGTGCATAAATTGGCAATGTTGCCTGGAGAAGAAATAATTCATGTTTTGCCACAAGAATTTAAAATTGACGGTCAATCAGAAATCAAAGAGCCAATAGGAATGTGTGGCGGAAGGTTAGAATCCAGTTTTCATGTTGTTGTAGGTCAAGCCTCATCAATCAGAAATGTAGGGCGATGCATTCAAAGTTCAGGAATTGAATTGTCGGGATTAACATTAGAGCCATTAGCTTCGGCAGATGCAGTATTGAGTCAAGAAGAAAAAGAAGCAGGTGTTGCATTAATAGATATTGGAGGAGGCACAACAGATTTGGCCATATTCAAAGACGGAATAATTCGTCACACAGCAGTAATACCTTTTGGAGGAAACGTCATTACGGACGACATCAAAGAAGGTTGTTCTATCATCGAAAAGCAAGCCGAATTATTAAAAATTAAGTTTGGTTCAGCATGGCCAGGAGAAAACAAAGACAACGAAATAGTTTCTATTCCAGGCCTAAGAGGACGAGAGCCAAAAGAAATTTCGTTGAAAAATTTGTCTAAAATTATTCATGCTCGTGTAGTCGAAATTATTGAGCAAGTTTTTGTAGAAATAAAAGCCTACGGACACGAAGATCCAAGACGAAAATTAATTGCAGGAATCGTTTTGACAGGTGGAGGAGCACAACTGCAACACATCAAGCAATTAGTAGAATATATCACTGGAATGGATACACGTATTGGCTATCCAAATGAGCATTTAGCTGGAAATTCTGACGAAGAAATATCAAGTCCATTATATGCAACAGCAGTAGGATTAGTAATGAATAGCATCGAAAACAATACGCAAAGTGCCTATAAAATTCAAAGCACCGAGCCAGAAAAAACAGCTATTTATCGAGCTCCAATAGAAGAGATTAAAGAGGTTAACGAAATTCCAGAAGATAAAGAAATTCATATTGAAGTGCAAAATCAAAAAGCAATTCAAAGTGACGACTCTACAGAAACAAGAATACGAAAATCGTTTTTTGATAAATATGTAGATAAAATCAAGGATTTTCTAGACAACGCAGAATAATAAAAAACAATAAATCCCTTTTTGCCCCAAGCCAAAAGAGAAAAAAATAAGAATAATAAATTTTAAAACCAAATAGGATGATGAGCAACTCAGACTTTGGAAGTATTTCGTTTGATTTACCAAAAAACCAATCAAACGTGATTAAAGTAATCGGTGTAGGTGGCGGCGGAAGCAACGCCATAAATCACATGTTCAAGCAAGGAATTAAAGGTGTCGATTTTATCGTATGCAACACCGATTCTCAAGCATTGGAAAACAGTTCGGTACCCAATAAAATTCAATTGGGTGTCAATCTAACCGAAGGACTTGGTGCTGGAGCAAATCCAGAAGTAGGTCAGCAATCGGCAATAGAAAGCATAGCCGACATTGAAAAAATGCTAGACAGCAACACCAAAATGGTATTCATAACCGCAGGAATGGGGGGAGGAACCGGAACAGGCGCCGCACCAGTAATTGCTCAACTAGCCAAAGAAAGAGATATTTTGACTGTAGGAATAGTAACAATTCCATTTCAATTTGAAGGCAAAGTCCGCTCAGAACAAGCCTTATTAGGAGTCGAAAAATTAAGAAAACAAGTCGATTCATTAATAGTAATAAACAACAACAAGCTTAGAGAAGTTTATGGAAATCTTGGGTTTAAAGCAGGTTTCTCAAAAGCAGATGAAGTATTGGCAACCGCCTCAAGAGGAATAGCCGAAGTAATCACACACCACTATACTCAAAACATCGATTTGAAAGATGCCAAAACAGTATTGTCAAACAGTGGGACAGCCATAATGGGATCTGCAACCGCAAACGGCGAAAACCGTGCAAAAGAAGCAATAATTTCCGCATTAGACTCACCACTTCTAAACGACAATAAAATAGCTGGTGCCAAAAACGTATTGTTGCTTATCGTTTCTGGCTCAAACGAAATAACGATAGACGAAATAGGAGAAATCAACGACCATATTCAGGCCGAAGCAGGCTTCAACGCAAACATCATTATGGGAGTTGGCGAAGACGACTCTCTTGGAGATTCTATAGCTGTAACTATAATTGCAACAGGATTTAACGTAGAACAACAAAACGAAATCGTTAATACCGAACCTAAAAAAATAATACACTCTTTGGACGGAGAACAAAAATTAGTTCACGATTTATCAGACAATAAAAGCATTCCCGCTTTCGAGTTTTCGATAAATAACAACGAAGAAACAAACACCGAAGAAAAAATAATCTTCGAACTACTAGAAGAAGAAACTGTCGAAAGCAATATTATTGCAGCGCCAACCTTCGAGTTAGATTTAATTCCAACATCAGAATTAATAAAAAATCTAGAAGTAATTTTCGAAATAGTTTCACCAGAAATACAACAAGAATATTTCTTTTCTACACCAGAAGTAAAAGAAATTAAAATAGAACAACCCGTTATAAACATCGTTGAAGAAGAACAAATCACCTTCACATTCGACATGCCAATTCAAGAGCCAGCGGCAAGAAATGAAGACCAAGTCATCTTCGAATTGACAAGCGAAACAAAAGAAATAGAAGTAAAAGAACCCGTACAATTCGTGTCAATGACCGAAGTCAGCAAAGACGGAATCATAAAATATTCTCTAGAAGAATATATGGAAATAGAAAACGAATTATCAAATTCAAAACCAGCAACAACCGTCATAGAAACGCCAATTGCCGAAGAATTAAACATCACCGTCAAACAAGTTGACCTGTCCTCAAATAATCACTCCAACTATCAAGACATCTCCCCGATGGACATGTCAATAGAAGAAACATTAAAATTTAGAGCAGACGAAAGAAGAAGAAAACTGAAAGAATTTAACTATAAATTTCACAATAACCCTTCAAGAGTTGACGAATATGAAAAAGAACCCGCCTACAAACGCACAGGCGTAGAGCTTTCCAATCCGCAAACTAACAATTCTAATTCAAGAATGTCACTCGGAACCGACAGCAATGACGACACACAACTACGCTCAAACAATTCGTTTTTGCACGACAACGTAGATTAATAAAAAACAAATCAATACCAATAACCCGAAAGTCAATATGATTTTCGGGTTATTTTTTTTACCTTTGCCAAGAATTTGAAGCCAAAAGCCAGAGCTGATCATAAAATCATTTTCCCGCTTTCTGTTACAATCTCTTTCCAAAAAAGGAAAGAGGATTTTCACGACAATCGGGGCTAGCGATAAATCATAAACCCTTTTGGAAATTTCAATTTCACACCGAACCATAAAAACAACAAAAATGAGTTTATCAATACGATTAATGGAGGACATCAAAACCGCCATGAGAGCCAAAGACACCGTTGCACTTGAAGCACTTCGAGCAATAAAATCAGAAATATTATTAGCACAAACCGCCAGCGGAAACAAAGAAGAAATCACAGAAGCAGACGAAATAAAATTACTCCAAAAGCTAGTAAAAACAAGAAAAGACAGTGCAAAAATATTCACCGAACAAAACCGTATGGATTTGGCCGAGCCAGAATTAGCACAAATAGCCGTAATCGAAAAATTCCTTCCAGCACAATTAAGCGAAGCAGAAGTAGAAGCAGTAATAGCAAAAATAATTTCCCAAACAGGCGCATCTGGAATAGCATCAATGGGAAAAGTCATGGGGCTTGCAGCAGCACAACTAGGCGGAACAGCCGAAGGAAAAACAATTTCGGCAATCGTAAAAAAATTGTTAGTATAACCTAGCACAATAATGGCCTTGTAGTTCAACTGGATAGAATATCAGATTTCGGCTCTGAGGGTTGGGGGTTCGAATCCCTTCAAGGTCACGAAAAAAGGCCTCTAAAGAAATTTAGAGGCCTTTTTATTTATATGAATAAAACTTAAATACTCGTTAGTTTCTTCAAATCGATGATGGTTTGTGTTGGGTTTTCGGCTTTAAAGACATAGTTTCCAGCAACTAATATATCGGCACCAGCTTGAACGAGTTGTTTAGCATTTTTATCGGTAACTCCACCATCAATTTCAATGAGTGTCGAAGCTCCATTTCTTGTAATTATTGATTTTAATTTTTCGATTTTTGCGTAGGTATTTTCTATAAATGATTGCCCTCCAAAACCTGGATTTACGCTCATGATGCAAACCAAATCTATATCGTTTATGATGTCTTCTAGTACGGACACGTTTGTGTGTGGGTTGAGTGCAACACCTGCTTTCATTCCTTCTGCTTTTATGGCTTGAAGTGTTCTGTGCAAATGCGTACAGGCTTCATAGTGAACGGTTAGAATATTTGATCCTAATGTGGCAAATGTTTTTATGTATCGATCGGGATCTATAATCATCAAATGCACATCGATTGTTTTTTTTGCGTGTTTTGTTATTGCTTCTAAAACAGGCATTCCAAATGAAATGTTTGGCACAAATACGCCGTCCATAATATCGATATGAAACCAATCTGCTTGTGAGTTGTTTATCATTTCGATGTCGCGCTGTAGGTTGGCGAAATCTGCAGCAAGGACTGATGGGGCAATAATTGTATTTTTCATTTTAGTAGTGTTGTTTATGCAAAAATAGTTATTTTAATGTAATTGGCGAAATCATGTTGGTTTTGATTTCTTGTTTGTTTTCTGTTTGTTTGCGTGAGGGATAGTAGCAAAAATCCTTTTGTGTAACGCAGTGGAACAAAAGATTGTAGCGAATAGCCCGACCCGAAGCAGTGAGGAGGCAAGACGAAACTGTTTTGGGTCACGCCCAAAAAAAACTCCGAAAATGATTCCGGAGTTTACAGTAAGACTTTATTACTTTCGACTTTAAGACGAGTTTATCCTAAATAGGTTTTCAAGATTTTGCTTCTTGAGGTATGTTTTAATCTTCGGATTGCTTTTTCTTTTATTTGGCGAACGCGTTCTCGAGTTAAATCGAAAGTTTCACCAATTTCTTCTAAGGTCATCGGATGTTGGTCGCCCAAACCGAAATACAAACGAACAACATCGGCTTCTCTTGGGGTTAATGTTTCAAGGGAACGCTCGATTTCGGTGCGTAATGATTCGTGAATTAAAGCTCTGTCAGGGTTTGGCGATTCGCCAGAACGCAGAACGTCATAGAGGTTGGAATCTTCGCCTTCAACGAGTGGTGCGTCCATAGATAGGTGACGGCCAGAGTTTTTCATGGACTCTTTTACGTCATTTACGGTCATATCTAGTTCTTTTGCAATTTCTTCGGCAGAGGGTGGACGCTCGTTTGATTGCTCCAAAAGGGCATACATTTTATTGATTTTGTTGATGGAACCAATTTTGTTTAATGGCAATCGAACAATTCGAGATTGCTCGGCCAGTGCCTGAAGTATCGATTGACGAATCCACCAAACGGCATAAGAAATGAATTTAAAACCACGAGTTTCATCAAATCTTTGTGCGGCTTTGATGAGTCCTAAATTCCCTTCGTTTATTAAATCAGGAAGTGTTAGTCCTTGGTTTTGGTACTGTTTTGCTACCGAAACAACGAAACGCAAATTGGCTTTTGTTAATTTCTCTAGGGCTTTTTGATCGCCAGCTTTGATTCGTTGTGCCAATTCTACTTCTTCATCAGCAGTAATCAAATCTACTTTTCCAATTTCTTGTAAGTATTTGTCTAATGAAGCGGTTTCACGGTTGGTTACCTGCTTGGTAATTTTTAGTTGTCTCATGCTTTGTTTGTCCTTTTTTAGTGTACAAGTAG
>CAIJXW010000038.1 GCA_903824755.1 uncultured Bacteroidota bacterium
CACAAACTATATATTATCAATCTGTCGAAAATGGATCTATAAATAGAGATGTCTATAGAATCAATATTAACGGAAAAAACAAAGTTCGATTATCCCAAAAAACAGGAACTAGTAGTGCTACTTTTAGCCCCAATTTTCAGTATTTTATAACTAGTTATTCTAGCGCTTCAGAGCCTCCAGGTTATAGTTTGAATGAATCTAAATCAGGAAAAAAACTAAAAGAAATAGTAAATAACGAGGTGCTTTTAGAAAAATTAAAAGTGTATAATTTACCAAAAAAAGAGTTTTTTGTATTGAAAACAGAAAAAGGAAACGAACTCAATGCGTGGATTATCAAACCAAAGGATTTTGATGCATCAAAAAAATATCCAGTTTTTATGTATCAATATTCCGGGCCAGGCTCACAACAAGTGAATAATGACTGGAATGGTTCCGATGATTATTGGTTCATGATGCTTTCGCAACAAGGATATATAATTGCATGTGTAGATGGTCGAGGAACGGGTTTTAAAGGAGCAGATTTTAAAAAAATTACCCAAAAAGAATTAGGAAAATTTGAAGTTGAAGATCAAATTGATGCCGCCAAAGTAATTGGAAATTATTCTTTTGTAGATAAAGCTAGGATCGGTATATTTGGATGGTCTTATGGTGGATTTATGGCGTCCAATTGTATATTGAAAGGGAATGATGTTTTCAAAATGGCTATTGCTGTTGCCCCAGTTACAAATTGGCGATTTTATGACAGCATATATACCGAGCGATATATGCAAACTCCGCAAGAAAATGCCATTGGATATGACGAAAATTCTCCAATTAACCATGTAGATAAATTGAAAGGTAAATTTCTTTTAATTCATGGTTCGGGCGATGATAATGTTCATGTTCAAAATTCGATGCAAATGATGGAAGCATTAATTCAAGCAAATAAACAGTTTGAATCTCAAATTTATCCAGACAATAATCACGGAATTTATGGTGGAAAAACAAGAGTTCAGTTATATAACAAAATGACAAATTTTATACTGAACAATTTATAATCAACATTAAATAATTAATTAAATTTTTAAACAAAAAACCAAATCTAAATTAACTAATAACAAAAAAAAATGAATAAAACAGCAGTAAAGGCAGAACATCCAAAGGGACTTTGGGTATTATTTGGAACAGAAATGTGGGAACGATTCAATTTCTATGGAATGCGAGCAATTCTTACTTTGTTTTTAATAAATTCGTTAATGATGAAAGAAGCTGATGCTTCAATTATTTATGGTGGATTTTTAGGACTATGTTATTTAACTCCAATGTTGGGTGGGTTTATATCAGATCGTTTTTTTGGAAACAGAAACTGTATTTTATTAGGAGGTCTGATGATGGCTGTTGGGCAATTTTTACTGTTTACAAGTGCAAGCGTTTTTGGAACAAATCTTAGTTTAGCCACCACTTTAATGTGGTCTGCTTTGGGAATTATCATCTTTGGTAATGGATTTTTCAAACCAAATATCTCAAGTATGGTTGGAAGCCTGTACCCAAAACAAGAAAAAAGCAAACTAGATACAGCCTTTACAATTTTCTATATGGGAATTAATTTAGGTGCCTTTTTAGGTCAAACAATTTGCCCACTCGTTGGCGATGTTGTTGACACAGGAGGAGTTCGTGATGTTCATGCCTTCAAATGGGGTTTCCTTGCCGCTTCGATTGCTATGTTACTTGGAACTTTAGTTTTTTATGTACTAAAAAACAAATATGTAGTTACTCCTGACGGAAAACCACTTGGAGGTTTGCCATCTGGAAATGTCGATTCTGATTTTGAAGAAGGAGAAGCTCAAAAAGCGGTTTTCTCAAACAAATCATTAATATTGGCAGTAGTGGCTTTTGTAGGATTATTCATGGCTTTTCAATATTTATTAGATGGAGATAATTTTATAAAAACGATAATTTATCCCCTAATTTATGCAAGCGGAATTACACTCGCAGGTCTAATTATATCTGATAGTTCATTAACAAAAGTTGAAAGAGATAGAATTCTTGTTATATATATTGTAGCCTTTTTTATTATATTTTTCTGGGCTGCATTTGAACAAGCAGGTTCTTCATTAACCTTTATTGCAGACAATCAAACCGATAGAACATTTATGTTTGGCTGGAAAATGCCTGCATCAATGATTCAAGTCTTTAATGGTGTTTTTGTGTTTGCATTTGCATTGCCTTTCAGTATTTTATGGGACAAATTGAGAGCAAGTGGAAGAGAGCCAATATCACCAGTAAAACAATCAATCGGATTAGGATTAATTGCATTGAGCTATTTTATAATTGCTTATAATGTAAAAGATTTAGGAAACAGTGGCCTTTTGGGAATCAAATGGTTAATATTATTATATCTAATTCAAACTTTTGCTGAATTATGTTTGTCGCCAATCGGTCTTTCATTAGTAGGAAAATTATCACCAAAAAGATTTGCATCATTATTGTTTGGAGTTTTCTTTTTATCAAATGCTGCTGGATACGCTTTGGCAGGAACTTTAGGGTCTATTTTGCCAGCTACAGGCGAAAAATTTGTGAAAGCAAAAGAATTAGGAATAGATTTGCAAGGTGTTTTAGACAAAACAATTGTTCCAACAGTGGATCAGCTAAAATTATTAGCAGACAATCAAATAAGCCCCGTAAACCCTATGTTTGTTGGGTTTGAAATTCATAATTTATTTGAATTTTTTATGGTTTTTGTTGTGTTAACAGGAATTGCATCAATCACATTATTTGCACTAACTCCTGTTTTGAAAAAAATGATGCACGGCGTTCGATAATATGGAATATAATCTAACAAAAGAACAAATACAGAACTTTAAAGGCAAGTACCCCAAGCAATTGTGGTACTTGTTTTTTAGTGAAATGTGGGAGCGTTTCAGTTTTTATGGAATGCGAGGCATGTTGGCAGTCTTCATGGTGAATCAACTCATGATGGATGAAAAAACCACTAACCTACAATATGGTGCTACTCAAGCATTTGTTTATGCTTTTCCATTTATTGGAGGACTATTTGCAGACAAAATTCTGGGATTGAGGAAATCCCTTTTTTGGGGAGGTTTATTAATGATTGTTGGAAGTGTTATACTAGCAATCGATCCAAAGAACTTCTTTTTCTTGGGAATTAGTTTTACAATTATCGGGACAGGTTTTTTCAAACCTAATATATCATCGATGGTCGGACAATTATATAAAGAAAATGATGTTAGACAGGACGCAGGATTTTCATTGTTTTATGCGGGTGTAAATTTTGGAGCCTTAATCGGCGGATATATTTGTATTGCCGTTGCGGAGGGTTCGTTGTGGAGCGGTTTTGTTCCAGAGCATCTTAGATGGAATTTTGCCTTTGGTTTTGCGGCAATTGTCATGGTTATTAGCCTACTTACATTTACCCAAACGCAAAAAAGCTTAGGAGAAATAGGACTTTCGCCATTATTACATTTAGAAAAATCAAAAAGAAAAATCATCGAAATTGCTACCTATATTGGTTCTTTAGCAGTTATTCCAGGAATTATTCTAATGGTTGCGAACACTGTTTATACTGATTATTTCATGATGATCATTGGCCCGGCCTCTATTTTATATTTGTTTTATGAAATGAGAAGCTTCTCCGCCTCAGAAAACAAAAAGCTAATTGCAGCACTCGTATTAATTGTTTTTTCAATTTTCTTTTGGGCATTTTTTGAACAAAGCGGAGGCTCTTTGAGTTTGTTCGCAGCCAATAATTTGCACAATACATTACTAGGTTTTGAAGTCAGTCCAAATGGCGTTAACAATTCTGCAAACTCACTATTCGTTATTATTTTTGCAACTATCATTGGGTTGTTATGGATAATGATGAATAAAAGAAAAATAGAACCCAATACAGTAGTAAAATTTGGTCTCGGATTTTTGTTTTTGGCAGGCGGTTTCTGGGTATTTTATTACACTAAATTCTTTGCTGACACCACAGGAAGAACCTCTCTGAATTTGTTTACGTTTGGGTGGTTTATAATCACTTTTGGAGAATTATGTTTGTCACCTATTGGGCTAAGTGCTATGTCAAGATTATCACCCCAAAAAACACAGGCGGTCATGATGGGGATTTGGTATTTAGCAAGTTCTTATGGACAATATTTTGCAGGTTTACTAGGTGCTAATATTGCAGGTGCTTCCGAAAATGCTACAAATGCCGAAAAACTAATCGTCTATGCAGACGGATATAAGCAATTGGCTTTATATGCACTCATTGCGGGAGTCGTTTTAATATTAATTTCACCATTAGTGAAAAAATTAATGCAAGAAGTCAAATAAATTTCCGATATTTCGACATAATTTATAATGAATTTAAAAAAACAAGACTATGAAAAAGATATTTATCACTCTATTGCTAATTGTTTGCTCTTTTGCAGTAGAAGCTCAAGAATTAGTTTGGCAAACAGACCTTAATAAAGCAGTAGCTATTTCGGAGAAATCCAAAAAACCAATGTTGCTTTTTTTTACAGGAAGTGATTGGTGTGGGTGGTGTATTCGGTTACAAAAAGAGGTGCTAAAAACTCCAGAATTTACAAAATGGGCAAACGAAAACGTAGTGTTACTAGAATTAGATTTTCCTAGAAGAACACCACAATTACCAGAAATTCAAAAACAAAACAACGAGCTTCAACAGTTTTTTGGTATTAAAGGATATCCAACGGTTTGGTTTGTAAATACTTCTATGGTTGACAACAAATTAAACTTTGAAAAACTTGGTAGTACGGGCTATGTTGCAGGAGGTCCAGCAGCATGGATTGGTGGTGCTAACGAAATTATTAAGAAAAAATAATTCTAATTCAATTTAAAAAATCCCTTTTCTCTCGTTGAGTGAAAAGGGATTTTTTCTTTCTCACAAGTGGCCTTCCAAAGTGCAACATAGGTTGTATAGTTTGATCCATCAGCAACAATTATTTTTGGTCTATTTGTTTGTATAAAACGAGTTAAATTAAACTTTGGCGAATGCGTAATCAAAAGCACGTCAGGATTCCCTTTTTTTGGATAGACACCTAAACTATCCAAAATTAAGATTTTTGAGTGATTAAAATATTCTAAATTTGAAACCGCTTTTATACTTCTGATTTTTGAAAAGTGAGCTACTAAATAGGTTGTCACAACTGGATTAATTAATTTTTTTTGATTTAATTCCGAACAATACAAATCTACTTCTTCACCAATTCGCTTGGTAATAATTGTGTTTTTATTGCTATTAAAAACAATCCATTCTAACTCTTGTTGGTTTTTCCATCTAGAACCAAAATAGATGCCTTGAAATAATATAATAGAAAATAGGCCCAAAATTAATCTATTGAAATTTGGTTTTTTGAACCATAAAATAACAGAAAACAGCGCAATATATAATCCAAATAGCATCAATTTATTGAAGGATATGTCTTTGAATATAAAATCTTCGAAAGAAGCAATCCATTTTATGAATGAATTAAGAGAACTTACAAACCATTCTAAAACCCTCAATGGAAATTGAGGAACATAATTCAAAGCAGCCAACACCATTACAAAAACACCAAGTCCCATAATAAGAATTAGAAACGGTAGGATTATAATATTTGTAATAAAAAACAATCCAGGAAATTGATGAAAATAATACATACTCAGAGGGAAAGCTCCAATTTGTGCGGCAAAAGAAACCGTTAGAATATCCCAAAAATAGAGAACAATTTTATTTTTAGGACTCCAAATACTTGCCAAAAGCGGCTGAAGCCAAATGATGAAGAATAACGATAAATAACTTAATTGAAAACCAACATCAAACAAAAACGAGGGTTTAAATAATAGTATTAATAATAATGAAACTAGTAGTGTGTGAAAAATGTTTGTACTTCTTTTTAGATTCATTCCGATGGCTACAAACGAAAACATTGTTGCCGATCGAACCACCGATGGGGCTAAACCTGCAATTATTGCAAATCCCCAAAGTCCTATTAGAATGGCTAGCAATCGAATTCGATTTCCGTTTTTGTTTTTTGGTAACACACGTAAAAGAAAAGTTATAAAAAATAATATAAATCCGATGTGTAACCCAGAAACGGAGAGTATATGGATTGCTCCAGCATATTGATAATCCTGAAGAATATCTTTTCCTATTTCTTGTTGTTGTCCTAAAATTAATGCAGAAATTACGGGAAGTTCTCTTTTTCCAAACCCATTTTCTTTTAAATTCTCAATACTATTATTTCGTAATAAATCCGAATAATACCTTATGTTTTTCTGAATTTTTGGGCTAATTTTCAAGGCTTTCGCAGATACATAAACTTGTGCAAATACAGATTGATTTTTTAGGTATTTACTATAATCAAATTGGTCAGGATTGCTTGGTTTTTTATTTTTAAATATCTTTTCGGTGATTATTATTTGGGAACCAATGGGAATATAATCTGATGCTCCTTCAATGTTTAGCAATATTTTTCCCGAACTTTTTTGATGGTCTAAATAGTTGACAGTAGCGATGTAGCGAGCATTTTTTTTGCTGCTTCTCAATCGTTCATAAAGGACAATTTGTAGGTCATGAGGGGCTTCAAAATTTGATATCTGATTATAATAATTGTCTTTTTTGTAGGAGTCATCATGAATTATTTGGGAAGTCATACCTATAAAAAAGGAGACAATAATTGCTAATATTCCAAAATAATGAGTTTGATTAAATTGTTTTTTTGCCCAATAAAATGAAATAATCAGGCCTGTAAGCGAAACAAATAAGCATAAAAAAACAAAATTTGGTGTTGGTGAAAATAAGGAACACAACACAATTCCAAAGATAAATCCGAAGGTTATTTTAGTCAATGGAAAATGAAGTACATTCATTTGACGAATGTAGCTTTTTTAATTTACAAAAATCCTGTTTGCTTGAGTATATGTTCGATTATAGTAGGGTTCTTTCGTAGATGAAATTATCACTCCTTTTGAAGTCGCGGAATGAATAAATTTTATTTCTTCTGAATTTGCTTCAATCACCAATCCCACATGATTTATTCTTCGTTTACCATTGGTTTTAAAGAATATTAAATCCCCTTTTTGAATTTCATTACGTTCAAGTTTGATGCCGATTTCCGACATTTCATGTGATGATCGAGGCAAATGCACATCAAGATTGCTAAAAGTTGCGAACATAAACCCAGAACAGTCGAATCCATCTTTTGTGGTGCCGCCACTTTTATAGTTTGCCCCTAGATTTTCTTTTGCTGCATTTATCAATTGCTTTACAAAATAACTTGTGTTTTCGGTGTCTATTATTATCTCGGGATCGTTTTCGTCAACAATTTTTGCTTTTATTCCTTTTTCAGGTTCGGTTTTTTCTATTTGAATTTCCTTTTTTATTTTGACTTTTTGGCTTTTTGGCTTTTCTAATTTGTTTGTTTCTGCAACAGCTATCGTTTTGGTTTGATAAATACCTAACTCTTTAGCTTTGGCTTTTGAAGTAATAATAACAGAAGGCGATTTGCAGCTGGCAAATATTAAAATTAGGGATAATATGTAAATATAATTTTTCAAAATTGGATATTGTGATTATTAATTTTAGGCTTTACTTTTTATCGTTTCACCCACGATTAGCTTGGCAGTTTTTTCACTAGCTCCAATTCCGCCGAGTTGAGTTTCCAATAGGCTATAATTCTCTAAAATAACGGCTCTATTTTTTGACTCAAGCAATTTTTCTAATTCAATTTTAATATTATTTGTGTTGCATTTTTCTTGAATTAATTCGGTTACTATTGGAGCATTCATAATTAAATTTACCAACGAGATATAGTCCAAGTTGACTACACGTTTAGCAATTTGATAGGACGCCCAGCTTCCTTTATAGCAAACCACTTCGGGTACTTTGAACAAAGCAGTTTCTAATGTTGCTGTTCCAGAAGTCACTAATGCTGCATGAGAATGACTCAGTAAATTGTATGTTTGATTGGCAACAAAACGAATATTTTTGTTATTTAAAAAAGGCTCATAAAATGAAAACTCTTGACTTGGAGCACCAGCAATTACAAATTGATATTCTGGAAAATAGTCTGCCACACTTAGCATTATAGAGAGCATTTTGGAGATTTCTTGTTTTCTACTTCCTGGAAGCACTGCTATTATTGGTTTCTTGTCCAACTTGTTTTCTTCCAAGAAGTGCTCTAAACTTGTAGTTTTCTTGTTTTGTATTGCATCTATTAATGGGTGACCTACAAAATGTACTGGGAAGTTATGTTTTTTCTCATAAAAATCTTTTTCAAAAGGCAAAATCACATACATTTTATCAACATCTCTTCTAATAGCATTTATTCTATTTTCTTTCCAAGCCCAAATTTGGGGTGAAATATAATAATGTGTTTTTATTTTTAAGTTCTTTGCCCACTTTGCAATACGCATATTAAAACCAGGATAATCGATAAATACTAGCGCATCAGGTTGAAATTCTAATATGTCTTTTTTACAAAATTTTATATTATTTAAAATAGTTTTTAGGTTAAAAATCACCTCAATAAACCCCATAAAAGAGAGGTCTCGGTAATGTTTTGCCAAAGTTCCGCCACAATCTTGCATTAATTCTCCACCCCAAAACCTAATATCGGCTTTGGGGTCTTCTTTATAAATTGCTTTCATCAGATTTGAACCATGCAAATCTCCAGACGCTTCTCCTGCAATGATATAATATCTCTTCTAAATTTGTTGTTTTATAAAAAAAAGCTAGACAAATAGCGTTGTTAATGTTTGTAGGATTAATGCTAATATAACCCCTTTGGCAAAATCTTCGCGGTTTAATTTTAATAAAATATAAAAAACTACTAAGTTTAAAATCGCACCCAAGGTAATTATTTTGCCTAAATTGTTATTCATTTTCATGATTTTTATACCTACTATAAAAGAATTTTCTGTAAAAATTTCAATAAAAAGGTAACTTCCAATTAAGGTAGTTATCATGCCAATTAGCACACCGTAAAGGATATTTAATTTATTCATATTTATAATTCCCAAGTGTTTAATTCTTGAATCGAGTAGTGTGCAGTCATATCAAAATGAACAGGAACAACAGACACATAGCCATTTTTTAAAGCCCATTCATCTGTATCTTCGCCTTTGTCCAAATTTACAAATTCACCAGAGAGCCAATAATAATCTTTGCCTTGAGGTGTTTTTCGTTTGTCAAATTTCTCTATCCAAATGGCTTTCGCTTGACGACAAATCCGAACACCTTTTATCTCGTTTTCCTTCAATTTTGGGAAATTGACATTCAAAATTACTCCTTCCGACAATCCGTTCTTAATGACTTGTTCTGCAATTTTTTTTACAAATGACTTTATTGCTTCAAAATCGGCATTCCAATCATAGTCCGATAATGAAAAACCAATTGCTGGAATTCCTTCAATTCCTGCTTCGACTGCAGCACTCATCGTTCCAGAATATATAATATTTATAGAAGAATTTGAACCGTGATTTATTCCAGAAACACACAAATCTGGTTTTCTATGAAGAATTTCGTTCACCGCCATTTTCACACAATCTACGGGAGTACCGGAACAGCTGTATTCTAAAACACTAGCATTATCTGCAGATACTTTGTTGACATATAGTGTACTGTTAATTGTGATTGCATGCCCCATAGCACTTTGAGGCTTGTCAGGAGCAACAACTACAACTTCTCCAATTTCGGACATAACAGCAATCAAAGCTCTCAATCCAGGAGCAGTAATGCCATCGTCATTTGTAACTAATATTAGTGGTTTCATTATTTTTATTAATAATTATTTTTTTAATTATTACTGCAAAATTAAACATTTTTACCAGGAAGATACTATTTTTACATCTTTAACAAAAAATTAGGCAATCCAGAAATTGTAGCGCTTAATTTTTGTTTAATTTAGTTAAAAAATTTTAATGAATACATTTTTGAATTTTATGAAAAGGAATTATAAGTTAATACTTACAGCAATTGTTTTGTCAATTGCATTATTTGCGTTTACCAACAAACATAAATCAGGTAGAGATCCCGGAAAAGATAAATTATTATTAGAACTCTTAACCTTTGTTATCGAAAAAGGACATTATAGTCCATCAGAAATTGATGACAATTTTTCAAAGGGAGTTTATAAAGAATATATTGAAGCGATAGATCCTTCAAAACGTTTTTTTCTTCAATCGGATATAGATGAGTTTTCTAAATTTGAAACTCAATTAGACGATCAAATCAAGAATCGTGACTTATCTTTTTTTGATTTAACCTACAATCGATTGATAAAACGAATCGAAGAAAGCAAGAATTATTATAAACCATTTTTGGAGTCACCTATTGATTATTCTATTGATGAAGATTTTAATACTGACTATGAAAAGTTGCCTTATGCAAAATCTGTTGCTGAGCTAAAAGATAAATGGAGAAAACAAATCAAACTTTCTACATTGTCTTCATTAACAGATAAATTGAAACTTGAAGAGGACAAGAAAAAAAGTATTTCATCGGATAAAACAAAAGAAAATATTACAGGAACGGATATAGATCCGACAGAAAAGCCAAAAACAGCAAAAGGGGAAATAGATAAAACGCCAAAGACCTATGAGCAGCTAGAAAGAGAAACGCGAGAAAGCGCCGAAAAATCTTTGAATGAATTTTTTAGTTCAATTAATGATTTGAATCGTGAAGATTGGTTCTCCGTATTTATCAATTCGATTGCCGTTCGTTTTGACCCTCACACGTCCTATTTTGCACCAGACGAAAAAGAGCGTTTTGATGTTAGCATGTCTGGAAAGCTAGAAGGAATAGGGGCTAGGCTTCAAAAGAAAAATGACTTTACGGAAATTACTGAACTTATTTCTGGTGGTCCTGCATGGCGAGGAAAACAACTTGAGTCAGGCGATGTTATTTTGAAAGTAGCACAAGGCGATGGAGAAGCTGTTGATGTTGTGGGTATGCGAATTGATGATGTTGTAAAAAAGATAAAGGGGCCAAAAGGGACAGAAGTTCGTTTGACAGTTAAAAAAACCGATGGTACAATCAAAATTATTGCTATTATTAGAGACGAAATTGAAATAGAAGAAACCTACTTAAAATCCAGTATCGTTGAAAAAAACGGATTAAAATATGGCGTGATTTATCTTCCGAAGTTTTATATTGATTTCGAAAAGTCTGACAGTAGAGATGCCGGAAAAGACATGGCAATAGAAGTAGAGCGTTTGAAAAAGGAAGGAGTTTCAGGTATTGTTTTAGATGTTCGAGACGATGGTGGAGGTTCGTTGAAAACAGTCGTAGATATTGCAGGATTGTTTATAGAACAAGGGCCAATTGTTCAAATAAAATCAGCAGCAGGAAAAAAAGAAATCTTGTATGATAGGGATAAAAAAGTGCAATGGGACGGCCCATTAGTAATTATGGTAAATAGTTTTTCTGCATCAGCCTCAGAAATTTTGGCGGCAGCAATTCAAGATTATAAGCGTGGAGTTATTATTGGTAGCAAACAAACTTACGGAAAAGGAACTGTTCAAAATGTGATTGATTTGAATCAATTTGTAAAAAGCACAAGCATGGGAGATTTGGGTGCATTGAAAACTACGACCCAAAAATTCTATCGAATCAATGGAGGCTCGACTCAACTCGAAGGCGTGAGCAGTGATATTGTGATGCCGGATCGATATGCCTATGTTAAGGCTGGTGAGCGAGACCTTGACAATGCTATGCCTTGGGACAAAATTGATGCTGCGGATTATGCGATTTGGAATAATCAAACTAATTTTGAGTTGGCAATTAGCAATAGTAAAAAGCGTTTGTCAGAAAACAAACAATTAAAACTTATTGATGAAAATGCAAAATGGATAAACGACAGGAGTGAAGATGATGTGTATAGTTTAAAATTAGATAAATTTAAAGAGGAGCAAAATGCACTTGAAGAAACAGCAAAAAAGTATAAATCAATTTCGGAATATCAAAATAAATTGAACTTTGTTTCCTTGCCGTATGAAAAAATAGCCATTCAAACCGATGCTGTTTTGAAAGAAAAACGAGAACGTTGGCACGAAAATTTAGCTAAAGATGTATATGTTGAGGAAGCACTAAACGTATTAGATGATTTGCAAACTAAATCGGTTGTAAAATCGGTTGAGCCATTTAGAAAAAAAAGTATAAAGTCATAAATTGAACGTCACTTTATGTTTTTAAAACGACACCTCTTTAATTATTTTTAGAGGTGTTTTTTTGCAAAGCAGTTAAAATAGGTTTGCATTTGTCAAAGTAATATTTGTTTATTTTTGGATAACAAATTATACTTTTTTATAAAATGGATTTGAATAGTTAACTCCTTTTTTTATGATTTATAAAATGATTTTGTTTACGGTTTTGTTTGTGTGTTTTGGGTTTTTCAATCCC
>CAIJXW010000039.1 GCA_903824755.1 uncultured Bacteroidota bacterium
ATTTCGCAGAATATGTTTAACTCGCGAACTCTTCTTGCAATAAGTTGTGTGTATTGCGATCCGAAATCTAAAATAAGTACGTTGTGTTGCATGTGCAAAAATACTTTTATTATTTGGAATTGAAAAAGAGAACGCTTGAAAAAATTTACAAAAAATAACATTTGCCAAAAACTCAATACTTTTATGAAAAAAAAATCGTTATTCTTTTACTATTTCAAAACATAATCATTAAAAAACTCTTATTTTTGTTTGACTTTTTAAAAAATTAATACGCTTTTAAATACCTATTAAAAAAATAAACTATGATACTTTTAAATTTGTTCTTGCAAGCTAATCCTGTTGCAGATTCTATTGCAAATACCACTGTTTCTTCTGACATGAATGCAAGTGTAACCGAAAACATTTCCTATTTGGACTTTTTATTGAAAGGAGGGATAATGATTATCCCAATTATTTTATTGCTTTTCTTTTGTTTTTATGTAATAATCGAACGCTATTTATCTATAAAAAAAGCTACAAAACAAGATGCTAATTTGGTAAATGAGATTAAATTACAACTAAAAACAGGAAAAATTCAAAATGCAGTACAACTCTGTAATCGAGAAAATACTGCTACAAGCAATATTTTAAGAAGCGGAATTTCAATCATTGGCAGACCAATTAGCGAAATCGAATCTGTTATGGATCGAACTGCAAATCTTGAAATTGCCCAAATGGAAAAAGGACTTGGAAATCTTGGATTAATTTCTGGAATTGCACCAATTTTAGGTTTTATTGGAACTATTTCTGGGGTAATAAAGATATTTCATACAATCTCGAACACAGGGAATTTGAATATTCAAACCATCTCAGGAGGGCTTTATGAAAAAATGATTAGTAGTGGTGCTGGACTTGTAGTGGGTGTTGTAGCCTATTCTGCCTATCATTTATTCAACATGATGATTGACAATTATTCGCTAAAAGTCCAAAAACAAACCTTAGATATTATCACTGTAATCCAAGAATAATATGGCTATCAAAAGAAATAAACGATTTCATGCAGAAATTCCAACCTCATCATTGAGCGACATCATGTTTTTTTTATTTTTGTTTTTCTTGATTATTTCGACTTTGGCAAATCCAAATGTTATTAAATTAAGTTTACCAAAAGCAAAATCTAACGAAACTACAAACAAAGACCACATTAGTTTATCGGTAACCGAGGACAAAGTTTATTATGTTAACAAGCAAGAAGTTGCCTTCGAGGAATTGGAACAAGTATTAAATGAAAAAACCGCTTTGGCAAATGATAAAACCGTTGTGGTTCGTGTTCCTGCAGAGAATAAAGTTCAAGATTTGGTTGATTTAATGCAAATTGGCGTGAAGCTGAAACTCAATTTTGTAATTGCAACTTCAAAATAAAAATGATTAGAACACTACTTTTAATTGCTTTTGGCGGAGGAATTGGTTCCGTTTTGAGATATTTGACAACTGTTTTAATTCAAAAATATTACTCAAATATTTTTCCGTTAGCTACATTAATTACTAATGTTCTTGGCTGTTTTATCATTGGTATATTGATAGGTATTTCCGAAAAAAACAATCTGTTTTCGACTGATTTAAAATGGCTCTTCATTACTGGTTTTTGTGGAGGTTATACTACTTTTTCAACATTTGGCTTTGAGAATATTTCCCTTTTTCAGAGCAATCATTTAGCTGCCGCTTTTTTATACATTGGCGGGAGTATACTAATGGGCTTATTTGCAGTTTGGTTGGGGTTATTTCTTACAAAATAATTGTAAGATCGTGTTAAATTGTTTCTATTTTCGGAAAATAATGTAACTTCGCAACCTATGAAAAATTCTGAAATTCAAGACTTGAAGTTGTTATTGGC
>CAIJXW010000040.1 GCA_903824755.1 uncultured Bacteroidota bacterium
AACTCTAATTACAAAATGTTCTTTTTCTTGTTCTTTTCTAATAAAAGCAAATCCGAACTTGAATGTATCTATTGAAACACTGAATTTTGGGTTCGAAACAATCGATTTCCAAACCATTTGAGTTTCTTTATTTTTATAAATAGAATCAAAAACAAAGCACGTTTCATTATGTGATTTAGCAATTATTTTTGTAATATCTATTTGTTTTTCAATAAAAAAGGGAATGTCAATTATCACAAAGTCATATTTTGCCACAATTGATTCGTCAGTTTCTTTTGTTGACATTAAAAATAATCCATTTCTAAATTGGAAATAATGAAAAAGACGATTTAGTAGTTTTTCTTTATTAGTTTTAGTAGAAAAACCTGAAAAATAGGGTAGTTTTTCTTTATTTGAATAAAAACATTTTGTCACCAATTGAAACACAAATGGAGAATGAACAGCATGTTCGTTTTTTGAATGCCAAAGAAATTCTATATACGATTTTATTCGGAAAAGCATAACGTGTATTTTCAAAAATTAAAAAAGAAACCGTAAAGATACTAAAGTAAAATTAAGACTTTTAATCTAGCTTTTCGACCTTATAAATTAACCAATAGGCAGTTGCATTTTATGAAAATTAAGAATAAAACATCATAAAAACACAATAAATTTTTCATGAAATTGAACAATATATTTCTGTTTTATAACAATTGATTTCGTTGTTTTTTTAATTTAAACTTAACTAATTATCCTTCCATTTTACTCGAAAGCTCAAACCAGCGTTCCTCTTTTGTTTCTATTTTTGAAATGATATTTTTTAACTCATTTGCCTTTTTCTCAATATCATTTTCAGTCACTTTTCCATCTGAAAATAACTGCTCAATTTTGGCCTTATCAAGTTCTAAGTCCTTAATTTCTCTTTCTACTTTCTGAAATTCTTTCTGTTCATTGAACGTCAAATTTCCCGAAGGAATGCTTTGTTTCCAATTGTTTTTCTCGGTATTTACATTTTCCAATTGTTTTGGTTCTATGGAGTCTTCATAAACTCTGAAATCTGAATAGTTTCCAGGAAAATTTTCTATTAGCCCTTGTCCTCTAAAAACAAATAGATTGTCAACGATTTTATCCATAAAATACCTATCGTGAGAAACCACCAGCAAACATCCAGGATAATCCAAAAGAAAACTTTCTAAAACATTTAACGTCACGATATCCAAATCATTTGTTGGCTCATCGAGAATCAAAAAGTTTGGGTTTTGAATCAAAACCGTACATAGATATAAACGTTTTAACTCACCACCACTCAATTTTTCTACAAAATCATATTGCTTTTTGCTGTCAAACAAAAATCGTTCTAATAATTGCGAAGCCGAAATAATTTTCCCTTTTGTCAACGGAATATATTCGCCATATTCCTTAATTACATCAATCACTCGCTGCCCCGGTTTTGGATTAATTCCGCTTTGCGTATAATACCCAATTTTTATAGTATCGCCAACAACTACTTTTCCGCCATCAAGAGGAATTGTCCCTGTCAATAAGTTCAAAAAAGTAGATTTTCCAGTTCCGTTTTTACCAATAATTCCAATGCGTTCGCCACGTTGAAAATCAAAACTGAAATTATCCAAAATTACATGGTCTTTAAATTTTTTTGAAATCTTGTGAAGCTCAATAATTTTGCTACCCATTCGCTCCATATTAATCTCTAATTCTACCACATTTTCTCGGCGGCGACTTTGGGCTTTTTCCTTAATTTCATAAAAATCATCTTGCCTCGATTTACTCTTGCAAGTTCTCGCTTTTGGTTGGCGACGCATCCATTCTAATTCTTTGACAAACAAGTTTTGTGCTTTGTCTACGCTCGAATTTTCTGACGCAATTCGCTCTTCTTTTTTCTCCAAATAGTAAGAATAATTACCTCTATATTGATATATTTTTCCATTGTCCAATTCTATAATTTCATTGCAAACACGCTCTAAAAAAAAGCGGTCGTGCGTGACCATAAACAACGTGATATTTTCTTTGGCAAAATAACTTTCTAACCATTCAATCATCTCCAAATCTAAATGATTGGTAGGCTCGTCAAGAATTAACAAGTCAGGGCGATTGATTAGAATAATTGCTAATGACAACCTTTTTTTCTGTCCACCAGATAGGCTTTTAACTTTCAATTTAAAGTCCTCCAACTTCAATTTGAACAAAATTTGCTTGTATTGCGTTTCGAAATCCCACGCATTATGTTGGTCCATTGCATCAAATGCTTTTTGATACGTTTCTTCATCATCAGGATTTTCCAGTGCTTTTTCATAGGCCTCAATTACTTTCAAACTCTCATTATCCGAAGCGAAAATACTTTCTTCAATCGTTAATTCATCTTGCAATTTATTATCCTGTGATAAAAAAGCCATTCGAATACTTTTTCTAAGCACTATTTGCCCAGTGTCAGGCTCGTCAAACCCATTTATGATGTTCATAATAGTGGTTTTTCCTGAACCATTCTTGGCGATAAAGGCAATTTTTTGATCTTTATTTATTCCAAAAGAAATGTTTTCAAAAAGCGTTCTTTCTCCAAAAGATTTTGAGATATTTTCGACAGATAAGTAATTCACTAGACTATTTTTTTGCAAAAGTAAGCTATTGTGACGAAACTTTGTTGCTTTGAAACTTTGCAACTTTAGAACTTAAAATATATCTTTGAAAAATGCAATTATCCGTAATCATTCTCAGCTATAATGTTCGCTACTTTTTAGAGCAATGTGTTGCCAGTGTTCAAGAAGCACTTTCAGGCATTGAGAGTGAAATTATTGTTGTCGATAATAACTCATCGGACGATAGCTGCACCATGATGAAAATACGGTTTCCAAACATAAAGCTCATAGAAAACGCAACGAATTTAGGTTTTCCAAAAGGAAATAATATCGGAGTTGCACATGCAAAAGGAGACTATATTTGCATCTTAAATCCTGATACAGTTGTTGCCGAAGATACGTTTTCAAAGATTCTCACTTTTGCTGAAAAGCAAAAAAATATTGGAATTATTGGCTGCAAATTAATTGATGGAACTGGAAATTTTTTACCAGAAAGCAAACGAAGCATTCCGACTCCATGGGTAGCGTTCACTAAAATTATGGGTTTGTATCATTTTTTTCCAAAATCAACGCTTTTCAATCAATATTATTTTCAAAAATTATCAGAAAATGAAACTGGGAAAGTGGCTATTCTTGTGGGTGCTTTTATGGTTATGAAAAGAGAATTATATCAAGAAATTGGGGGTTTTGACGAAAATTGCTTTATGTATTCTGATGATATTGATTTGTCATATATGGCTCTAAAAAAAGGAAAAGAAAACTACTATTTTCACGAAACTACCGTCATTCTTTATAAAGGAGAAAGCACATTGAAAGATGGATTATATATGAAAAGGTTTCAGGAGGCAATGAATTTCTTTTATAAAAAACACTTTAAAAGCTTTGTTATTTTTTCAATATTTATGAAAATTGGGATTTTGTTTTTTGCTTTCACTAAATATTTTCAAGGAAAGTCAAAATTAATTTCAAAACCAGAACAGTATTTTTTGGTTTCTAATAATGATAAATTAAAAGAGAAATTAGAACACTTATTAAATGCTCCTGTTCAGTTTTGGAAAACAAAAAAAGCATTTTCTGAAAACACAGAAATTATATTAGATCAAGACTATTTGGGTTTTTCAAAATGTATTGATTTTATGGAGTCAAATAAAAACAAACAATTGACTTTTAAAATATTACCAAAAAATACTACTTTTATCATCGGTAGTAACAGCAATAGAAGTCGCGGAGAAGTTATAGAAATGGATTTATTGTAGAGAGAATAAAGAAATATTATTTTATTGTAAAATTATAGTATTCGCGAAATAAACTAATATTATTTAGTAATTTTGCAAACAGAAATAAAAAAATACCTTTTAGGATAACAATATGGCAAAGTTTGAATTGAAATTACCAAAAATGGGGGAGAGCGTTGCAGAAGCAACAATTACCAATTGGTTAAAGAAAGTAGGGGAAAAAATAGAAATAGACGAAGCAGTCCTGGAAATCGCCACCGATAAAGTAGATAGCGAAATTCCGTCAGAAGTTTCTGGAATATTGTCAGAAATATTATTTAATGTTGACGATATTGTAAAAGTAGGACAAACTATTGCTATCATTGAAACAGAAGGTGTTTCGGAAACACCAAAACAAGAAGTTGTTGCCGAGTCTGTAGCTGCCGTTGAAGAAGTTGTAGAAAAAGCAAAAGAAATAATTGCAGCTCCTGTGAACTTTTCTGATTCAGATAAATTCTTTTCTCCATTAGTAAAGAACATTGCCAAACAAGAAGGAATTTCGATGACTGAATTAGAATCAATTAATGGTTCTGGAAAAGAAGGTCGCGTTACAAAAGAAGATATTTTGAAATTTGTTGAAACTAGAAAATCAACTAATGTTGCTCCAGTTTCAAAACCAATCGCAGCAACTCAAACCGCATCAGTTGCACCAGTTTCTGTTAATGGCGGAGACGAAATTGTAGAAATGGATAGAATGCGTAAGCTGATTTCGGGCTATATGATGGCATCAATAAACACATCTGCTCACGTGCAATCCTTTATAGAAGTCGATGTCACTAATATATGGAAATGGCGTGAAAAAAATAAAAATGCTTTCGAGAAACGCGAGGGAGAAAAGTTAACGTTCACTCCGATTTTTATGGAAGCGGTTGCCAAAGCCTTGAAAGATTTTCCTGGAATGAATATTTCGGTTGATGGTGATTTTATTATTAAAAAGAAAAATATAAACCTCGGAATGGCAGCTTCATTGCCAAATGGAAATTTAATTGTTCCTGTGATTAAAAATGCAGATCAGTTGAATTTGGTTGGAATGGCAAAAGCGGTTAATGATTTAGGAAACAGAGCAAAAGCTGGAAAATTAAAGCCAGATGACACCCAAGGCGGAACTTATACAGTTACAAACGTTGGTACCTTTGGTAGTGTTTTTGGTACGCCAATTATAAATCAGCCACAAGTAGGGATTTTGGCTCTTGGTGCAATTAGAAAAGTTCCAGCGGTAATCGAAACTCCAGAAGGAGATTTTATAGGTATTCGTAACAAAATGTTTTTATCTCACAGTTATGATCATCGGGTTGTTGATGGGGCACTTGGAGGTAGTTTTGTAAAACGAGTAGCTGATTATTTGGAATCTTTTGACATAAATAGAGAGTTTTAATTATAAAAAAGAAAACAACTATAAACCCATCTACTAACAGATGGGTTTTGTTTTTTATATTTGGTATATAAAAGTATATTTGTATTTCATAAAACCACTATATGGAACTTAATTTAAACAAGCCAATTTGTTTTTTCGACCTTGAAACAACTGGAATAGACATTGGAAAGGATCGAATAGTAGAAATTTCTATTTTTAAGGTTTTTCCAAACGGAAATAAGGAAAGCAAAACGTGGTTAGTGAACCCAACAATTCCGATTCCGCCACAATCAACAGCTGTTCATGGAATTACGGACGAAAAAGTAGCTTCAGAACCTACTTTCAACGAACTAGCAAATCAGGTGAATAATATGATAAAAGATTCTGATTTGGCAGGGTTTAATTCAGACCGCTTTGATATTCCTTTACTTGCCGAAGAATTGCTTCGAGCGGGAGTAGATTTTGATATGAAAAATCGAGTTTCAGTTGATGTTCAAACAATTTTTCACAAAATGGAAGAGCGAACTTTGAGTGCGGCACTAAAATTTTATTGTGGTGAAAGTCTAATAAATGCTCATTCTGCCGAGGCAGACACTATGGCAACGTATGAAATTTTGAAGGCACAGCTGGAACGATATCCAGAATTAGCAAATGATATGAAATTATTATCCGAATTCACGACAAGAAAAAAAATCGCTGATTTTGCTGGAATGATAGCATTTGACGAGGAGAACGAGGAGATTTTTACTTTTGGAAAACACAAAGGTGCAAAAGTCAGCAAAGTTTTAGAAACAGAGCCAGGTTATTTCAGCTGGATACAAAACGCTGATTTCCCTTTATATACGAAGAAGGTTTTGACTGCAATAAAATTGAGAAAACTCAACACGAAATAAATGAAAATTATTTGTATCGGTAGAAATTATACCAAACATATAGAAGAACTCCATAATGAAAGGCCATTAGAGCCAGTTGTTTTTATAAAACCAGATTCGGCTATTTTATTAAAACAGCATCCTTTTGTTATGCCGGAATTTTCTAAGGACATTCATCATGAAATTGAGATTGTTGTCAAAATTTCAAAAGTTGGAAAATATATAGATGCAAAATTTGCTCATAAATATTATGAAGAAATAGGCGTTGGAATTGATTTTACGGCTAGAGATTTGCAGGAAAAATTGAAAGAAAAGGGATTGCCTTGGGAAAAATCAAAGGCATTTGACGGTTCGGCGGTGATTGGAAATTTTCTGCCTAAAAGTAATTTTAATTCACTCGAAAATCTTACATTTGAATTAACAAGAAATGGAAATACAGTTCAAAAAGGCGATACCCGTTTTATGTTATGGAAAATTGACGAGCTTATTGCCTATGTGTCACAATTTTTTACTCTAAAAATAGGAGATATTATTTTTACTGGAACTCCAGAGGGAGTAGGTTCGGTAGCACCAGAAGATGTTTTGGAAGGTTTTTTAGAAGGAACAAAATTATTTCGAATACAAGTAAAATAATGGCATTACATTATAGTTTAGCAAAAGTTTATGCGCTTTCAGAAAATGATCCAGAATTCGTTTTGGAAATTGTCAATTTGTTTGTCTCCGAAATAGTTTTAGATTTAGAAAAAATAAAAAACGGAATAGAAGAAAAAGATCATAAAACAGCCTATGGATATGCCCATAAAATAAAGCCGACCCTGGATTTGTTGGGTATGAATGTGGCCTTTGAAGAAACCCAGCAAATCGAAGATTGGGCTAATTCTCAAGGAAAAAAGAAAGCAATAAAAGAAACCTACAAAAGCGTTGCAAATAAAGTCGAAAAAGCAGTTAGAGAAATTAGAAAAGACTTTAATTTATAACAATAGCACAAAAATTTAATTCAATGAGAGCAACTATTGTTACTATTGGTGATGAAATTCTTATCGGTCAAATAATTGATTCTAATTCAAGTTTTATTGCAAAATCACTTGACAAAATTGGGGTAGAAATAGATGAAATGATTTCTATTAGCGATTCTAAAACCCATATTCTCGAGACCTTTTCAAAATTACAAAATAAAGTAGATATAGTAATTATTACGGGAGGACTTGGGCCTACAAAAGACGATATTACCAAAAAAACATTTTGCGAATATTTTGATGATGAATTAGTGGTTAATAAAGAAGTTGAAGCCCACGTTATTGCCTTGATAGAGCGTGTCATGCAGCGGCCAGCCTCCCAAATGAATATAGACCAAGCATTAGTTCCATCAAAATGTACGGTCCTTTATAATCAAGTGGGTACAGCTCCAGGAATGTGGATAAAAAAAGATAAAACGGTATATATTTCGTTGCCTGGTGTACCTTATGAAATGAAATATTTGGTCGAAAATGAAATAGTTCCCCGAATAGTTAAGGAATATGAACGTCCCTATATTATTCACAAAACCATTCTGACTTATGGTCAAGGAGAAAGCCTGGTTGCAGAGCGAATAGAAGATTGGGAAAATAACTTGCCCGAATTTATAAAATTAGCCTATTTGCCTAGCCCAGGAAGAGTTCGATTACGGTTATCTGCACGAGGAACCGATAAACATTTTCTTGAAAAAAACATTGAGACTAATATAATTTCACTGACAAAAATCATCGGAGATATTATTGTAGGTTTTGAAGAAGGAGAAACCATAGAAGTAGTGATAGGAACGCTATTGACAAATAATAATCAAACAATTTCATTAGCAGAAAGCTGTACGGGCGGAAAAATTTCGCAAGTATTGAGTGCTGTTTCTGGAGCCTCAAAATATTATAAAGGAGGTGTGGTTTGTTATTCTTCGCAATCAAAAATTGAATTATTAGGTGTTTCAGAGACTATAATTAAAGAGCATTCTGTAGTGAGTGCGGCAGTCGCTAAAGAAATGGCACTTCAAGCAAAAAAAATACTAAAATCCGACTATGCAATTGCAACCACAGGAAACGCAGGACCAACAAAAGGCGATTCTGATGCGGAGATTGGGACAGTTTTTATAGCATTAGCAACGCCAACAAAAGTTATTGTTGAAGAATTTAATTTTGGACAACCGCGTGAAAAAGTGATAGATAGAGCTGTAAATAAAGCTTTTGAAATACTCCAGAAAGAAATTTTAAAAAATCTACTTTAATTATTTTGTATTATAGGTTTATTTTTTGTTTCTTTGCACCCTCGATTTGAATAACGATAAAAGATAAGCATAATGTCAAGAGTTTGTGACCTTACAGGTAAAAAAGCAATGGTGGGAAATAATGTTTCTCATGCTATGAATAAAACCAAAAGAAAGTTTTCTGTAAACTTACTTAAAAAACGTTTTTATCTTCCCGAAGAAGACAGATGGATTACTCTTAGAGTAGCTGCATCTACAATAAAAACAATTAATAAAAATGGAATAGCTGCAGTTTTGAAAAAAGCACAGTCAGAAGGTTTTATTAAATAATTCCGAATCCAATAAATATTTAGCAAAATGGCAAAAAAGGGAAATAGAATCCAAGTTATACTAGAATGTACAGAGCACAAAACATCAGGTGTTCCAGGTACGTCTAGATACATCACAACAAAGAACAAAAAAAATACTCCAGATAGATTGGAAATTAAAAAATTCAATCCCATCTTGAAACGCGTAACTGTTCATAAAGAAATTAAATAATAAGAAACCATGGCAAAGAAAACCGTAGCATCGTTACAAACATCTTCAAAGAGATTATCAAAAGCCATCAAAATGGTGAAATCTCCTAAAACAGGCGCTTATACATTCGTAGAATCTATCATGGCTCCAGAACTTGTTGATGAATTCTTGAAAAAGAAATAATTTTCAAAAAATTAATAGTTAGAAAAGCTACTTTCATCGGAAGTAGCTTTTTATTTTTATATTTGTTCTATAATTTTTATAAGCAATTCGTTTGATATATTTATCCAACTTGTATGCTTTTCGTTTCAATTTCAATTTGGGGTTAACAATTTTTAGTAGAATTTTTCCTTAAATCATTGTTTGTTTCAATTATTAAATTTTCAAAATAGCTAAATCAAATAACATGAGCTTTTTTAAAAAAATATTTTCTTCCGATAAAAAAGAACCAGTTCTAAATGAGCAGGACAAACAAACCTTAGATAAAAGTCTTGAAAAATCAAAAACTTCTTTTTTTTCAAAACTCACAAAAGCCGTTGCCGGAAAATCAAAAGTAGATGATGAAGTTTTAGATAATCTTGAAGAAATACTTGTTTCATCAGATGTAGGCGTTAACACCACACTAAAAATAATTAGCCGAATAGAAAAACGTGTTTCCGAAGATAAATATCTTGGGACAGATGAATTAAATGCCATATTGAGAGATGAAATAGCCAGTTTGTTATCGGAAACAAATCGTGGAGAGGAAACAGAATTTATTATTCCAATCAATACAAAACCCTACGTTCTAATGGTAGTAGGCGTTAACGGTGTTGGAAAAACAACAACAATAGGAAAATTAGCTTATCAATTCAAAAAAGCAGGATATAAAGTTGTTCTCGGTGCTGGTGATACCTTCCGTGCTGCAGCAATAGACCAATTGCAAGTTTGGGCGGATAGAGTAGGTGTGCCAATTGTGAGACAAAATATGGGAAGCGATCCAGCATCGGTAGCGTTTGACACTCTTCAATCTGCAGTAGCACAAGACGCAGATATTGTAATTATTGACACAGCAGGACGTTTGCACAATAAAATTAATCTAATGTCCGGATTGACAAAAGTAAAAAGAGTCATGCAAAAAGTAGTAGCTGATGCTCCGCATGATGTGCTATTAGTTTTAGATGGGTCAACAGGGCAAAATGCCTTCGAACAAGCTAAACAATTTACAGTTGCAACCGAAGTAACTTCACTTGCCGTTACAAAACTTGACGGGACAGCAAAAGGAGGCGTAGTTATTGGAATTTCAGATCAATTTCAAATACCAGTAAAATATATTGGTGTAGGCGAAACGATTGAAGATTTACAGGTGTTTAATAAATATGAATTTGTAGATAGTTTCTTCAAATAATATAATATGAATTTCAATTTTTTTAAAAATATCCAACCTATTTATTTTTACTTGATTAGTATTTCTGGCTTTGTGTTTGCAAATATTATTCGAGAAAAAAATCCATTTATATATGGAGTTGCCTTGGCAGTTGGGTTAGTTTTCTTCCTACTTGGATTGTTAAATAGGATTTCAAAAAAATAATTACTGATACAACGCGTTTATCTTTTGCCAAAGCACTTCGTCAAAATCTGAAAGGGCTAAATTCTCTGAATCAGCGGCATTTCCCATTCTAATTATCACCATTTTTTTGCTCGGAACGACATAGATTTTTTGATCATCTTTTCCTAAAGCCATATACATATCACTTGGCCCAGAAGCAATTAGGCTTCCGTTAAACTGAAATTGTGTTTGCGGTAAACGATAACTAGATTTCCCATTTAGCCACCACAAATAGCCATAAGACAAATTTATATTTTGAGAGGTATTTGTAGCTTGATTTATATAGTTTGAGTTGATTATCTGAGTGCCATTCCAGTTGCCATTATTCAATGCTAATAGCCCAAATCTGGCCATACTTCTAGAAGTACTGAAATATATTTTTAGACCTAAATTAATTCCTGTTCCAACATACCAAATACCACTCGAACTCATGCCGATTTTGTCACGAAGTTTGGAATTGAAATAATTATTCCAACTTTGTCCTGTTGCTTGTTCAACGATATCTTGGAGTTTCACATAGACGTTATGATAAGCCCATCGTGTTCCAGAATCTGCTTTATATTGAAGGTTGCTTGGCGAAACATCATCTCCCAAAGTGTCATCTAATCCTGAATTCATACTCAATAAATTCTTGCAAGTAATAAGATTTTCTTTTGCTAACGGAGCACTCGTCCAGCCTATTCCTATATAATCTGAAACTTTATTATTACAATTGATATACCCTTCTTGTTCGGCAATTCCAGTTACCGTAGAGGTTAATGTTTTGCCTGCACTATTCCATCTCCATAGCGTATTTGCAGTATGTCCGTTGAAATAGTTCTCCATTACAATGCGCCCATTTACAAGAATTATAAAGGATTTTGTATTTTTTTGTTCGAGATAATCCAATAAAGGCTGAACAGCCGATTCATTCCAGCCTAGTTCAGATATTGACTTTGTTTCCCAAACCTGGCTTCCATCGGTGGGAGGGAAATAATTTACCACAACAGATGGTTCGGTATTTGAACAAGAAGTGCAACCTATAATTAGTAAAAATCCAATAAAAATTGCTGTTATGTTTTTCATTTTAAATTCACTTTCAACTTGGACAATAAATATATAAAAAAGTTTAACAATATTGATTTGTTTACAAATTAATGCGGTTAAAAACATATAAAAAAGTAAATTTGTAAAAATTCATAGTTATGAAAAAAATTTTCGCATTTGTTTTCATTTTTGCTTTTTATTCTTGTAACCAAAAAATAACGAAAGAAGATATTTCTAAAATAAATGGCTATTGGGAAATCGAAAATGTGACTTTTCCAGATGGTACAAATAAAAAATATACGATTAATGAAACGTATGATTTTTTTGAAATAAAAGGAGAATCGGGATTTCGAAAAAAAGTAAACCCTCAACTTGATGGTCGATTTTTGGTAAATAATCAATCCGAAAAAGTTACTTTTTTAATAGAGAAAGGTAAATCTTTTTTAGTTTTTTCTACCAATTTTGCTAAATGGAAAGAAGAAATTAAAACCTTAAATGAAGATAAATTAGTATTGATTAACTCAGAGAATATAGAATATAATTACAAAAAAGCGGGTCCAATAAATTTAGAAAGCTATGGCAAAAAGGCTCAGTAACGAAAGTTCTATTGGCGATATTCTTAAGGAAATAATCCAAGTCAATAAACTCCAACCAGGCATAGATCAAATTGCAGTAAAGCAGGCGTGGGTTTCATTGATGGGAAATGGCGTGAATAGTTATACAAAAGAGGTCAATCTTCGGGGAACTACATTATATGTAGAATTAACTTCGGCAGTTTTGCGTGAAGAATTAAGCCATGGAAAGTCCAAAATTGTAGCTATGATAAACGAAGAGCTTCGAAGAGATGTTGTCAAGGAAGTAGTTTTAAGATAAAATAAATTATATAAAAAAATCCCAATTCGTTAATGAAACGTTTTGGGATTTTCTATTTTCTATAATGATTAAATTTTAGAATTGCTCTCTTCCTGAAAAATGAAAAGCACTTTCAATTGCTGCATTTTCATCACTATCAGAACCATGAACTGCATTTTCTCCGATTGAAGTTGCATACGCTTTTCTGATAGTTCCTTCTGCGGCTTCAGCTGGATTTGTAGCTCCTATCAAGACTCTAAAATCTTCAACTGCATTTTCTTTTTCTAATATTGCAGCTACAATTGGCCCTCTTGACATAAATTCTACTAATTCTCCGTAAAAAGGTCTTGCAGCATGAACTGCATAAAATGCTTCTGCATCTGCAACTGTTAATTGCGTTAATTTTAATGAAACGATTTTGAAACCGCCATTTGTTATCATTGCCAAAATATTTCCGATGTGGCCATTTGCAACCGCATCAGGCTTAATCATAGTAAATGTTCTATTTGTTGCCATTTTTTTATTTTTTAATTGGGTGCAAATTTAGTGTTTTTATATCGAAATTCAAATAGTATTAAAATCTTATAATTTCAAAATAAATTACAACACAACAATTTTAAATTCTTGCTCTAATGGTTTTAATTCTTCAAATAATTTTTCGATAAATTCCGAACCAAATTCTAAATAATATTCAGAAAAATTCAATTGTCTTTCTTGTAGGCTCTGATTTGGAAATAGGGTGTTTTGCAAATTAGTAATTCGCTCTAATTCTTCCTTATATTTTTGTTTTTGGGCTTTCAATAGCCTTTTTTCTAAGTGTTCTAAACCTTTCATTTGTTTTGCTTCTTGTGCTTTAACGGCACCAATAAATGAAGGAGCCGTTTTTTTTGCAATTCTAAAAAGCTCTTCAAATTGCAATTTCAAATTGTCTTTTTGGGGTTTAAAATCTAAAGAAAATTCAGCGAAACCAATTACTTTATTATTCAATAATTCGATTTGATTTTGAAATAAATCATGCCAAGAAAGATTTAGTTTTTCTATTTTGCCAACTTGTTTTTTGCTTACCAAAAGTGCCGAATTTCTAATCAACAGCATCGGAAACAAAACCGAAGATTTATCAAAATAGGACTTTAACTCTAGCCAATAGGCCAGTTCGCCACCACCGCCGATATAGCACAAATTTGGCAAAATCACTTCCTGATATAAGGGACGCATAATAACATTTGGGCTAAATTTTTCTGGATAATTCTCTAATTCAACGATTATTTCCTCCTTTGAAAATGATAAAGCAGTATTGTTTATTTTATATTGATTGTTCTCAAAAATAATACGTTCTCTCAGATTAGAATCTAAATAAAATAAATTGATTTCTCGGGGCTTAACTTGAATTGAATATCCGTCAAGTTTTTCGATGGTATTTGAAACTTCCGAATAACTGTTTTGTTCTAATAATTCCGTTTTTGCATAAGGAATAAATGATTTTTTTAAATCAGAAACAGCGGCATCAAGTATCACTAAACCATGATTTCCAAATAATTCATTTGCCAAAAAGCGTGTAGCTTCAGACAGATTTGAATGATTTGAATAGGCGTTTTTAAATAAATCTTTTAACCAAATTGAGTTTGCTCCAGCGTCTAATTCTTTTTCAAAAACTTCAAAAATTTTGTCTAATCCTGCAGTCGAAAGTGCTCCAACGGCTCCTTTTGATTCTTGATTCCAACGAATTTTCTTCTCTTTAAAATTGAAATAATTAATTTCTTCAAAATCATGATCTTCTGTCGCCATCCAATAAATTGGAACAAAATTATAGGAAGGATGTTTGGTTTGCAATTCCTGCGTTAATTTTATAGTAGAAATGATTTTATATAAAAAATATAATGGACCAGTAAACAAATTCAATTGATGCCCAGTGGTGATTGTAAAGGTGTTTTCTAAAGCTAGATTTGCAATGTTTTTTTGAGTTAAACTCGATTTTTTTATAGTTTTATATTGTACATCTAACGAAGAAACTAACGTTTTTCTGATAGAGTGATTGAAGTTTTTTTGTTTTTCGAGAAGTTGAGCGTCAAAATTTTCCAACTTTGGAAACCGATTATAAAAAGGCTTTAAATTATCCTTTTCATCTAAATAATCAATGATTAATTTAGAGAAATATCCTGAGTTTTGATAGCTAACACAATCTGATGGCATTCTTTTTTTTTGCTAAATTACAAAAAAAGCGATACAATAGTTTGTGATCGTTTTTTTGATTTTTAAATAATTAAGTATATTTTATTTATTTGTCCCTATTTTTGTAAAAATTGTTTCTATTGAAAACCAATGTTTTTCTGATAACGCCTCCTTTTACTCAATTGAATACGCCATATCCAGCAACGGCCTATATCAAAGGGTTTTTGAACACAATAAATATTCCCTCAACGCATGCTGATCTTGGGATTGAAGTAATTTTGAAATTATTCTCAAAAGATTCTTTTATTTCTTTATTTGATCCCTCAAATTTTCAAATTGATTATAATGATTTGTCCGAAAATAGCAAACGGATTTATGCTTTGAAATCGGAATATATCAAGACAATAGATGCTGTTATTTTATTTTTACAAGGAAAAAATCCAACCCTTGCACATTCAATTTGTCTAGGTGATTTTCTTCCTGAAGCGTCTCGATTTGGTCAATTGGAAGAAATGGACTGGGCGTTTGGGAGTATGGGGATTCAAGACAAAGCAAAACATTTAGCCACATTGTATCTTGAGGATATTTCTGATTTTATTATAGAATGTATCGATGAAAATTTTGGATTTAGTCGCTATGCAGAACGCTTGGGTAGAAGTGCTAATTCTTTTGACGAATTATATATTGCTTTAGAGCAAAAGCCTAGCTATATAGATTTGATTTTGTTGTCGATTCTAAAAGAAAAAATAGAAATTATTCAGCCTTCGTTATTTTTAATTTCGGTTCCATTTCCAGGTAATTTATACAGTGCCTTTCGTTGTGCTCAATGGGTAAAATGCAATTTTCCTGATATAAAAATTTCAATGGGTGGCGGTTTTCCTAACACTGAATTAAGATCTGTTTCTGACAAAAGAGTTTTTGAATTTTTTGATTTCATAACTTTAGATGACGGCGAATTACCGGTTCAACTTTTAATTGAAAATCATAAAAAAAATGGCGACAACCAATACAAACGTACTTTTTTACTAGAAGATGGAGAAGTAGTTTATAAGAACAATTCAACTCAGCCCGATTATAAGCAAAGTCAAGTAGGAACGCCCGATTATTCTGATTTGCTTTTGGATAAGTATATTTCGGTCATCGAAATTGTAAATCCGATGCACAGTATGTGGAGTGATGGACGATGGAATAAACTCACGATGGCTCACGGTTGCTATTGGGGAAAATGCACGTTTTGTGATATTTCCCTTGATTATATCAAACTCTATGAGCCAATTGCCGCTTCAATTCTTTGTGATAGAATAGAAGAATTAATTATGAATACAGGACAAACGGGATTTCATTTTGTTGATGAAGCTGCACCGCCTGCACTAATGCGAGCTTTAGCATTAGAAATTCTTCGGCGTGAAATAGTTATCACATGGTGGACAAATATTCGGTTTGAAAAAAGTTTCACTAGAGATTTATGTATTTTATTGAAAGCATCAGGCTGTATTGCAGTTTCTGGAGGTTTGGAAGTAGCATCAGATCGATTATTAAAATTAATTGATAAAGGAGTTACGGTAGAACAAGTGGCCAAAGTGACTCGGAATTTCACTGAAACGGGCATTATGGTTCACGCTTATTTGATGTATGGCTATCCCACTCAAACCGTTCAAGAAACCATTGATAGCCTAGAAATGGTAAGGCAATTGTTTGAAATTGGGGTGCTACAATCTGGTTTTTGGCATCAATTTGCAATGACGGCACATAGTCCTGTTGGTATGTTTCCAGATAAATTTGGTGTTAAAAAAGAAACCGACATAATTGGCACTTTTGCCAACAATGATATTGAATTTATAGATTCGACAGGAATTAATCATGATCAATTTAGTTTTGGATTAAAAAAATCACTTTATAATTTTATGCACGGAATTTGTTTTGATTATGAGTTGAAAGATTGGTTTGATTTCCCAATTCCACAAACAACAATTAACAAAAATTTTATTGAATCCGCCCTTCAGGACGAAGTCAATTTTTCTGTAAAACCTACGTCAAAGGTATTTTGGATCGGAAATTATCCAGAAAAAAACTACTCTCTTAAATCAAAAAAAGGCAATTCATGGGAAATAATTACCTTGACTTTTTTTGACAAAAAAAATGATATTAGTATTGATTTCAATAAACTTGAAGGCGAATGGTTGTTGGAAATATTGAAAAAAACATCGGTTTACGGCGATAAACAACTAACATTTCAGGAAATAAAGTTTGATTATGAACAAAAATTTGATAATTTTGAATTGTTATGGTTCTCAAAATCAATGATTAATGTAAAAAAATTAGGACTTTTAACCCTTTGATAAATTTATTTTATAATTAATAATCTAGTATTGTTTAATTTAATTATGTTTGTAAATAATAATGACACTTATGAAAAAAATTAAGATATTTGCCTTTTTCCTTTTTTGTTCTTGTACAATTCAAGCACAAACACAAGATATTTTTGACATTTCTCGAAAAGGTACTTTAGAAGAAATCAAAGCAGTATTTTCCAAGAATCCTGAATCTATCAACTCAGTTACTGAAAATAAATCTAGTCCATTAATTCTAGCTTGTTATAGAAATAATGAAGCAGTAGCACTTTTTTTGGCAGATAAAGTGGCCGATATAAATTATAATTCTGGTATGGGAAGTGCCTTGATGGCAGCCGTAATGTCTGGAAATGAAAAAATCATCGAAAAATTAATCTCTTTGAATGCGGATCTAAATCTTAAAGATAACCAGGGTAAAACAGCATTAATTTATGCAGTCTTTTTCAATAAAAACGAAGTCGTTAAGCTACTTTTGAAAGCGGGTTCTGATAAAAAAATTACCGATAACGATGGACGTACAGCATTGGATTATGCTACTTTTAATAAAAATACCGAGCTCATAATACTTTTAAATTAAACTAATACAAAACAATCTATGAAAACAAATTACATTATTCTAGCATTAGTAGCAATTACTTCATTTTCGTTTGCACAAACAAAATCTTCAGGAACCGTTTCACTTGGTTCTTCTATAACTGTTAAAATTGACAAAAATAGTGCAAACTCTACTGTTACTTTAACTATGACGGGTCCAGACACAAAATGGTTTGGAATAGGTTTCAATGCTTCTAGTATGGGAGCTGCACCAGATTGTGTATATTTTTCAACATCTTTAATTGATGCCAAAATTAGTGGTTATTCTGCACCAACAACAGACGCAAATAATGATTGGACATTAGTCACCAATTCGCCTTCAGCATCTGTACGTACAGTTGTAGCAACTAGAGATTTTACAGGTGGAACAGGGGATTATAATTTTGATTATGCAGATAATTCTTTAAATATTATTTGGGGTCTTGGTCCCTCTCAAAATATTGCACAACAACATGCATCAAAAGGAGCTAGCACTCTAAATTTCTCTGTTTTAGGTACCGAGTCTTTTCCATCAATTAATGATATTTCTATCTCGCCAAATCCTTCAAATGGATTAATCGAAATTGCTAAGTCTAACCAAATTTCTATTTCGAACATTTCTATTTATGACATTAATGCCAAAATAGTGAAAGTGATTAATACTGATTTAGATTTAGATAAAATTCAACTGGATATTACCTCTTTTTCAAAAGGTATCTACTTTGTAGAAATAAGTAATGAAACTGATAAAATTGTAAGAAAAATTGTTATTGAATAATAGTCTTGCTAATCAAGTTATTGCAAATTTAAGCAAATCAAAGGACGCTATTCAATCAATTTCAATGTGATTTAATTTACAGTTGAAATAATAATTCAATCAAAATTAATGTCAAGAAAAACAAAAATAATAGGGGCTTCCATACTTCTATTTGCTCTAATTGGATTTGCATCGGTTTACTATGTTTTTAATGGTGGTGCAAGAAATTTAGCCACCGAAGCTACAGAATTTACTGTAACTTCTACAACTATATTGGCAGAGTTTACTCAAAACCCTCAAAACAAAAAATATCTTGATAAAGCAGTAGCAATTTCTGGTACTGTTACCGCTGTGTCTCCAACAGAAGTTACTCTTGATGGTTCAATAATTTGTGCATTATCTGCTCCAGAACCTACAATTAAAATGGATCAAAAAGTAACTATAAAGGGAAGAGTTGTAGGATTTGATGACCTTTTGGGTGAGTTGAAATTAGATCAATCGGGACAGATTGAATAACCACACTATTAATTGATTTAAAAATAAATTAAATGAAACTAAAGTATTTTTTGACATTTGTAATGATCTTTTTTGCAATGGGATTTTCCTTTGCACAAGATGATTTATTGAGCCAGCTTGAGGCAGATCAGCCAAAAGAAAAACAAATCACCCCTTATGCTTTCAAAGGCTTGCAGATTTGCAATATGCAATCCACAAAATTACCTGTAAAAGGCGATTGGTATATATTGATTTCTCACCGTTTTGGTAATTTGGCAAACGGAACAGATAATTTCTTTGGTTTGGATCAAGCTTATACAAAATTGGGCGCCATTTATGGAGTTACGAATTGGTTGTCTCTCGGAGCAACTAGACATACTTTTGGGAAAATATACGAGTTGGCAGCTAAATATAAAATGGCCAATCAAGAAGACAATGGCTTTCCTGTAACAATTGTTGGCTATAACACCATGGATATTAATACCGAATTAGAAAATGATGGTAACATAGTTGGCTTAAAATTCAATCATCGACTAGCCTATACCACTCAGTTATTAGTTTCTAGAAAAATATCAGAAAGACTAACAGTTGAAACTGCGCCGATTTATGTTCATAAAAATTTATATGATGCTATTGATGACCAAAAAGATTTATTTCTTTTGGGTACAGGAGCTCGTTATAAATTATCAAAACGATTGAGTTTAAATCTTGAATATGCAGCTCGTCTAAACTTACCAGAAGACACAAATTCTAAATATCATAATCCGCTTTCTATTGGTTTAGATATCGAAACTGGAGGCCACGTATTTCAGTTAGTGTTCTCGAACGGACAAACGATGAATGATGTTTCAATGTTTTCTAATACAAAAGGACGCTGGGACGGCAAACAAGAATTATATTTTGGATTTAATATGTACAGAGTTTTTTAATAAATAAAATAAATTAAATGAAAAAAATTAGTTTAATGATTCTTATGGTGAGTGCTTTAGGTTTTGTTTCTTGTGAGTCTAGCACTAGTCAAGATATTTCAGTGCCGGTTACAAATCCAAATTATACAGCAAATATTGCTCCAGTTATAGGTTCAAAATGCGTGAGTTGTCATAGTGGAGGAAATCAAAATCCAAATCTAGAAACTTATGCACAGGTTAAAAATGCCACACAAAGTGGGTCTTTACTATGCAGAATTAACGGGTCTTGCGGGGCGATTATGCCTCCATCAGGTGCTTTACCATCAGCTACAATAGCCATGATAACACTATGGAAAACTCAAGGTTATCTAGAAAATTAGATTTAATAGTCATGAAAAAATCACTTTTTATTCTCGCTTTTGCTCTTTCAAGCATACTTGGTTTTTCGCAAAAACTACTAACTCGTTCAGGCGAAATAAAATTTGATGCCTCTATGCCAGATTTAGCAGAAGTAGCGGCTATTAGCAAAACTGTTTCAGCTATTTTAGACCAATCAACGGGGAGTTTTGCTACGAATGCTTTAATCAAATCATTTCGTTTTAAAGCACCTTTGATGGAAGAACATTTTAATGAAAATTATATGGAATCTTCTGTATATCCCAACTCAAAATTTGTTGGAAAAATCATAAATTTTGATGCTTCAAAATTATCATCAACTAAATCAACCTATGATTTAGAAGGAGATCTGACAATTCATGGGGTTACAAAAAAAATAAAAACTAAAATTACTTTGTCTTCAAACGCGGGGAAAGTTACTGCAACCTCTAATTTTTCAGTAAAAGCTAAAGAGTATAAAATTGAAATACCAAATTTGGTAAAAGATAAATTTGCAGAAAACATAAAGGTAAGTGTTAACCTAATATTAGAAGCAAAATAATTTAATTATTACTCATAAAAAAATGCCACAAATTATGTGGCATTTTTTTTTATAGTAGCATTGCTGATTTTTAGAGAATCGGTTCTGCATACAAATCGAATTCGGTTGCATCAATTACTTTAATCATTACGAATTCGCCTGTTTTTACATAGAATTTACTGGCATCAATCAACACTTCGTTATCCACATCTGGACTATCAAATTCTGTTCTTCCAACAAAATAACCTCCTTCTTTTCTGTCAATAATACATCGAAAAGTCTGCCCAATTTTTTCTTGATTCAAATCCCACGAAATCTGAGATTGCAATTCCATAATTTCATTCACCCGGGCTTGTTTTATTGCTTCTGGTACATCGTCCTCAAGCAAAAAAGCATGCGTATTTTCCTCATGCGAATAGGTAAAACAACCCAAACGCTCAAATTTCATTTCTTGAACCCAATCCCTCATGATTTCAAAATCCTCTTGCGTTTCTCCTGGATAACCCACAATCAAAGTCGTTCTTATGGTCATTCCTGGAACAGCTTCCCGAAAATCTTTCAATAATTTGGTAGTTTTTTCTTTTGTTGTTCCTCTACGCATTGATTTCAAAATAGAATCCGATATATGCTGCAACGGAATATCCAGATAGTTACAAATCTTAGGCTCCCGCTTCATGATTTCTAAAACATCCATCGGAAAACCAGTAGGAAAAGCATAATGCAAACGAATCCATTCTATCCCTTCTACTTTTATCAACGCCTCCAGCAATTCGCCTAAATTTCGTTTTTTATAAATATCCAACCCATAATAGGTCAAATCCTGTGCTATCAAAATCAACTCTTTTACGCCATTTTTTGCCAATCCTTCCGCCTCCTTAACTAGCTTTTCGATAGTTTGCGATACATGTTTTCCTCGCATAATCGGAATTGCACAAAAACTACAAGGACGATCACAACCCTCAGCAATTTTCAAATAAGCATAATTTTTTGGAGTAGTCGTCAATCGCTCACCCAGCAATTCATGCTTATAATCTGCTCCCAAAGCCTTCAATAAAGCAGGTAATTCGGTCGTGCCAAAAAACTGATCTACATTTGGAATTTCTTTTTCCAAATCAGGTCTATATCGCTCGGACAAACAGCCAGTTACAAATACTTTATCTACCAATCCACGCTCTTTTTTATCGGCATATTCCAAAATCATATTCACAGATTCTGCCTTTGCATTATCAATAAAACCACACGTATTTATCACAATAATATTGCCTTCATCTTCGGCGGGAGCCTCATGAGCAACGTCTTTTCCACTCGCCCGCAATTGCCCCATCAACACTTCGCTATCATAAATATTTTTAGAACACCCCAAGGTAATCACGTTGATTTTATTCTTTTTTATTGACTTTGTTCTCATAATTATTGCCCTCCGATATAATTGGAAAGTGTGCAAAATTACGCTTTTTTAAACATAGTTTCATTATCAATATTTATTTTTTGGGCGTGCCCCTTCGGGTCGCGTCTTCCACTATATCTCTTGTGGCCAAAATGCCACAAGAGGATATCGTTCCAACCGCTCACGCAACTTTCTGCATGTTTCATGTTTACCAATATTAATTAACAATAAAAAACCGCAACACTTTTCGAAGTATTGCGGTCTATAAGTCTATTATTTTTCTTATTTATAATTCAAATAGCATAGTAACACTAATCGTTTCCAAAGTAGAATTAATTATAGCTGCATCGGTAAATCCAGTACTAAAAAATTGTTGTTTATAATTTCTTTTAGCCAAAGCATAAGCAAAATCTATTCTAGTAGCACCAAAAACATAACCAAAACCTGCCGAATATCCAGAAAGATTACCCATTATACTCTTGTCTTTATAGGGACTTTGTTCCATTCTATAACCACCTCTTAAACTCCATTCCTTAATTCTATATTCGGCACCAATTCTACATTCGGCACTTTGTTTTAAAACATTTGAAATTGAATTATTAATATTTCTAAAATCATTTTTAGGACTCAATTTAGTATTGCTATAATCCTTAAATGCATAATCCAAACTTATCAAACCTTTTTTACCAAATATATAAGCAATACTCCCAGTCACTTTACTTGGTGTTTGAATTCTGTAAGGTTCATATATATTAATCACGTTAGGAAAAACCTTATCACTAGGCAATAAAGACCCAGTAGAGGTAGCACTAACCGCAGCAATTCCTTGAGATAATTCGTCATTCAATTGATACCAAGTAGGTGAATCAAAAGAAATACCTAGCCTGAATTCTTTAGATAATTTTGCAATTGCACCCAATTGAAATGAAAATCCATTACCAAATGTGTGCAAATCATTATCAAATCGAAGACGTTGCACTCCAGCAGTAGGGGAATTTGTATTCGATTCAAAAAAACTTGTAGTTTGGATATAATCAGTAAAATGCGAATTTAAATTAATTCCAAAATAAAACTGTTCTTTATATTGAGCAGCAAAATTGAAAGACAATTTTCCGTTATATCCAGTAGATTCAATAGAATTTTCTTGATAATAATTTCCGCCAGCAGGAACAAGTGAGATATATTCGTGATTGGTCACTTCATCATAATTTGCAGAAGGATCAATAATAAAAGCTTGATAGCCCAAAAAAGCTTGTTGTTCACTAAAACCAAAATTACTACCCAAATAATCATATAGACTAGAAATGCTTTCGTCAGGTTGCAATTCAATATTTGATAAAGAAACACCTCCATTTGAATTAGCATATTGCAAAAAATACTTATCTATCGAATTTGTAGGGTTTGTTCCAGACGTGAATATTGAATTGCTAAAATTATTTCCATTTTCATAATTCAAAGCCAAACTAAATTTTTTCCAATCACTTTTTGAATCTTGATTATAAAAAGTAAAAACTCCTCCAGCCTGATTCAAATCTAACGACAAGTCATTTTCAGAAGCATTTCTCCCAAAATAATTAGATTTGTTTTTTGTGTTATAGGTAGAAAGCGTCAAACCTACTTGATTGTTAGCAAAAATAGCCGAACCAGCAGGATTAATATTGAGAGACGAAAAATCACCGCCAACAGCTCCAAAAGCACCACTTAATGCTCTATAACGAGCTGTTCCTATCAAATTGTCCTGAGAAAATCGAAGTGCATCTGTAATATCTTGTGCCTTTATCATAGAGAAAGACAGTCCTATCAACACGAAAGAAAGTAAATTTTTCATTGTTTTAATT
>CAIJXW010000041.1 GCA_903824755.1 uncultured Bacteroidota bacterium
CCGATATGTGATTGAACTTCAAGTACTAATAAAGTTCCGTCTTTTTTTGTGATTTCTAATGAATCATAAATTTTTGGAAGTTCAACATCTTTCCCGTTAAATACTACATCTACTACTGGTCCGATGATTTGTGCAACTTTTCCGATTACTTTTGACATTGCTTATGAATTTAATATATAGCTAATTCGATTAAAAAAAGAGTACTCTTTTTCAGAGTGCAAAGATAATTTTTTAAAATCTAAATGCAATATTATTTAATGAAAAAATTTCAAGTAACACACATTTTGTCTAATGACGATTATGGTGTTTTGGCTTTTCTGTTTTTTTGGGGTTGTCCTACAAAAAAACCACCCGATTAAAGGTGGTTTTGAAATAAACTTTTTTATGATTTTCTTAGAAAGAAGCAGGGTATAAAATTTGATAATTTGCTGCTTTTACATTTTTCAAAGTTGAACCATATTTGGCATTAATTGCTTCAATAAATCTATTAGCAATTAGTGCATATCCTCTAGCTCCTGGGTGAACACCATCTAACGAAAATGAATTTCCAGTCACATAAGTAGTTGTCATATTGTATCCGTCAAAATTAATTCCTCCGTTCAACAAACTGTTCATTGTTGCTTTAGCATCAACAAAAGCTAATCCTTTTGTGTCTGCAACACTTTGAATAGTTGCATTATAGGCGTCAGTTGCAGTTGCAACAGCAGCTATTTCAGATGGGATTAATACGTCTTTATCTTGTAATGGGAATGTGATTCCGAATTTGTTCAAAGGAGCTGAAGGAGCTACTCCGATTCCAGAATTTGCAGCTGTTGGAGCTGTCCCTAGTACAGATTGGGTAGGAAGCAACACTAAGTCCGTAGCTGTTGTTTGTCTTACTTGTCCAAAAATTGCCCCAAAAGCACCTGCAGTGGCTTGAGGAACTCCTCCGCCAACTAATACTGCTGTTAAAGATGTAGATAGATTCGTTAATGTTTCATCTTTTATCAACATTGGGTTTCCTCCTGTTGAAGATAATAATTGAATTCTACTTCCTTGACCTAAAAACGCTAAAGCATTATGCAAAGGTCCATATAGTTGAGCGTTTAAAGCAGTTATTGTTGCTTGACCTGTTGCTTCGTTTCCGCTACCTAATACTTTTGCAGTTAATGGGTTATAAGGAACAGTTGTGAAATAAGGCAACGTATTTACATACGGTAAATTAGCCACTACACCTTTTGCTCCGTTTGCTGTCAAATTGTTTACTAATGTATTAAATACACTAGCAAAAACGTTTGGATCGGTAATGTCACCATTTCCATAAGTTGCTGGGTTAAGGTTTCCTGTTTGGTTAACCCCTACTCCTCCAGAAGTTGCATACCCAAGAACATCATTTCCTCCAATCCATAATGAAAAGAAAGATGGTGATTGAGCAACAGCATCGGCTAATACGGTTGCTGTTGGTGCTGAAGCAATACGGCCAAAATAAGGATTCAATCCAGCATATCCAGAATACACTAAGTGATAACTTTTTGCGCCTGGAATCCCCATATTGTTAACAGTTCCAGAAATGTGATCTGTAAGTAATGTAGAAGTAACTCCAGGAACATTTACTGGTCCAGACCCATTAAAAAACAATCTTGTTGATACTACTTGATTTCCTCCCAAAGAGAATCCTCCAATATTATCACTTGACATCCATGGAGAAGTGAAAGCTCCTCCACCGGCTGCTGCAAGTTGTTGGGCAATTATATTAGGATAAGCATTTTCTTGCCCTTTTGGGAAAAGTGCATTATCACTATATCCTGCAGCAAAGGAATCACCTAGGGCTACATATTTTGAAAAATCAGCTGAACCTGGAGAAACAGGAACTTCTGTCACTCCTTCTTCATCAGTATTACATGCTACAAAGGTTAAAGCAACCAATAATAGCCATTTGAAATTTTTTGTCATTGTCTTATAATTTATTTGTTATTGACTAAATTAATTAAGGATTGATTGTCCATGAGGCAAATATTTGTTGCCCAATTAATCCTGCTCCTAATACTTGATAATATTCTTTTCCTCCTAAATTAGCAGCTCCAATTTTTAAAGTTGATTTCAATTTTGGAACACTATAGTTGATCTGTGCGTCTATTACGGTTGCAGAATCTATTGTTCCATCAACCATTGTTGACTGCCATAGATATTCGCTATTCCATCTTCCGCTAACATTGAATCCGAAATTTTTGAATAATTTTTCGTTTCCAAATGATGCTTTAACTCTGTGTTTTGGTGTGTTAAATCCTGCCTCAAAGCTCTCATCTTGTGATTGATCAAATTGAAATTCAGCAAAATTATAATTTACTCCTACTTCAAAATCTTTATATACTTTTCTTGATAATCCAAGACCGAACCCTAAAGATTTGATTTCGATATTTGTATTGGTATATAATTGATACACTCTATAGTTTCCGTTTTGAAGCGCATGAATAGATTGCGTTCCTGGATCAGTTGCTCCACCAAGTGGATTTGGAGAATCTATTGCAGTTCCATAATATGGAGCAACAACATTTAGATTTCCAATAAAATCAGTGTACATGTTATAATATCCATTAACATCTACTGAAAAATCATTAATTACTGAACGATATCCTAATTCGATTGCTTTTACTTGCTCTGGTTTCACATAGCTCGTATTTGTTTTTCTCAATACTTCTGGATTTCCAGAAGCAGAAAGAGCTGTTACAGAAGACGATGTATATGAATTATTATAGGCGTTTAATCCTGTCATCACTACAGATGTTCCTCCTGCAAAAAATTGACCTGTTGGAGTTCCAACTGGCAATGTCTCTGAATATCTAATCAAGTTGTCTGGAGCAGAACCTAGCAAGATAGCACTACCTACATTAAATCCGATATATTGGTCTTGTGTAGATGGGTTTCTGAAACCTGTTTGAAAAGACCCTCTAAAATTATGTCTTTTAGATTCTCCTGCAGAATATACTAAAGATACTCTTGGTGAGAAACTTCCGTTGAAGTTTTGTGATTTGTCATAACGAACTGATCCAGTGAATTTCAATCTATCATCTAATAATTTTTTAGATAATTGAGAGTAAACTCCATATTCATTATAGTATATTGGTCCATTAGCATCGGTATAAATTCTACCATAAGAATTCAATTGATATTGTCTAAAAGATCCACCTACTTGAATTTCGGCAAATTTGATTTCGTTTTTAAAATTATAATTGGCATCAGAATGATAAACTCTTGAATTGTCAACTAATTTTGATCCAGAAAGCACACTTGCTTCGTTAGTAACTTGTTCGAAGGCAGCTCTAAACTCTGGTGTTCCAGGCATAAATCTTCCTGTATCCGCCGCTGCTCTAGCGTTTGCGTTTGCAACTTCAGGTGTTGCTCCTCCCAATGTAGATTGAATATAAGCTCCCGCATATTGACCGAACCAAGTTTTGTCATCTTTCCATTTTCTGTTGATGTTTATCCCAGTGAAAAGCATGTCATAAGAGCTTCCTCCGTCTTCTGTAGTAGTGTATCCTCTAACAAAGAAGTTTTTCCCTTTGAATTCAATTTTATGTTGTTGCATAAAAAAGTTGTTCAAATAGTATCTGTTTGCTCCTTGATAAACTGCGTTTCCAAAACCAAATTTACTTTGCCAAATCACTTCAAAATCATTTGCAAATGGTTTAAAATGAAGAGAGAAATCAATTTTTGAGTTTGACGCTTTGTTATCTGTCAAATCAACTTCGTTATATCCTGTTCTACTTACATTTGTATTTGGCAATAAATTCACAACAGAATTTGGAATTATTCCAAGTCCCGCTAGTGCCGTTCCAACTCCTTTTATGTTTGTTGAAACCTCATCTCCATAGACGTTTATACCATCATAATTGATGTTGCTTCTGTCTATTCCTGATACTCTTTTATCATTATAATTTGTAGCATACCAATCGGTTCCGTTCATAAAAGTGAAGTTGGCTTTTGCTGCAAAATATTTGCTGAAAGCATGAGCTACTCTTACACCATAATCTACATAACTGTTCACTCCTGCTGCTTGTTGGCTTGTTTGTCCGTATTTTGCATAAGCAGTAATTCCTTGACTTGTGAAAGGGCTTTTGCTGTTCATGAACAAAATTCCGTTGAACGCATTGGCACCATAAAGAGCTGAAGATGCTCCTGGCAATAGCTCAACACTTTGAACATCAATTTCAGAAATACCTATCATGTTTCCTAACACAAAGTTTAATAAAGGAGAAGAATTGTCCATTCCATCAACCAATTGCATAAAACGAACGTTTGCTACAGTAGCAAAACCACGTGTATTGATTGATTTGAAAGACATACTACTCGTGTTCATTTGAACTTCTTTCATGTTTTCAAGACCATCATAAAAAGAAGGAGATGCCGTCTTTTTAACATCTTGAATGTTCATCCTTTCAATAGTTACAGGCGATTCCAAAACTCTCTCTGGGGTTCTAGAGGCAGAAACTACGATTTCATTTAATTTTGTTTCTTTTTCAGCAAGAACAATGCTTACATTATTAGAAGAAACTTCTTTTTTTGATGTTTCAAATCCAAGACTTGAAACTTCGAGGGTAATTGGAAATTTTTTGGAAGTTGTTACTGAAAACTTTCCATCGGCATCCGAAACTGAACTAGATGATTCTCCTAGAACTTTGATGTTGGCACCGCTAATTGGTTTTTTGTTATTGTCTGTAACTGAGCCAGTTATCTTGTTTTGTGCAAAAGAAATACTGCAAAAAAACATTGACAAAATAAGTAAATACACTTTCATTTGTTTAAATTTAGTTGGTTTTATGAAGCCAAAGTACAAATAAATTTAATATTAATAATAAAAGCGAGAAAAAATCTCGCTTTTAATAAAAATATTATAGTGTTTTTGATTATTCTACAGTTACCGATTTTGCCAAATTTCTTGGTTGGTCAACATTACATTCACGCATAACCGCAATATGATAGGATAGCAATTGTAATGGGATTGTTGTTAATAATGGAGATAATGCATCTGAAGTTTCTGGAATTTCGATTACATAGTCGGCTAATTCCCTCACTTGGGTATCGCCTTTTGTAACGACTGCAATAATTTTTCCTTTTCTTGATTTTATTTCTTGAATATTACTTACCACTTTATCATAATGTCCTTGTTTAGGAGCAATAACGATTACGGGCATTTGCTCGTCTATTAATGCAATTGGACCATGCTTCATTTCGGCAGCGGGGTATCCTTCGGCATGAATATAGGAAATTTCTTTCAATTTTAATGCTCCTTCTAGTGCAACTGGAAAATTATATCCTCGCCCTAAATAAAGACAATTTGGAGCATCTTTAAATACTGCTGCAATTTCTTTTGCTTTATCATTGGTTTGAAGTGCTTCTTCTATTTTTTCAGGAATTAATTCTAATTCTTGCAAATAGCGATGAAAATCTGAATTTGATAATGTCCCTTTTGCTTTTGCCAATCTCAATGCAATCATGGTTAGCACTGTGATTTGAGTTGTAAAAGCTTTTGTAGAAGCCACCCCTATTTCTGGTCCAGCATGAGTATAGGCTCCTGCGTGTGTTTCTCTTGAAATTGACGACCCTACGACATTACATACTCCAAACACAAACGCCCCTTTCTCTTTGGCAAGTTTGATCGCAGCAAGTGTATCGGCGGTTTCTCCTGATTGTGAAATAGCAATTACAATATCTCCTTTATTTATTATTGGATTTCTGTATCTAAATTCGGAGGCATATTCTACCTCAACTGGAATTCTAGTAAACTCTTCGATGATATATTCTGCCACTAATCCTGCGTGCCAAGAGGTGCCGCAAGCCACTATTAGTATTCTGTTTGCATTCAAGAATTTTTCAATATTGTCTTCCACTCCAGCCATTTGAATAAGCCCTAAATTAGCATGAAGTCTACCTCTATAGGTGTCTTTTATAACACTTGGTTGTTCGAATATTTCTTTTAGCATGAAATGATCATACCCTCCTTTTTCAATTTGCTCCAAATTTATTTTTAGTTCCTGAATATATGGATCTACCAAAGAATCATCTTTAATTTTTCTAATTTTTAAAGGTTTATGAAGTCTAATAATTGCCATCTCTTCATCTTCTAGATAGATTGCATTTGAAGTATATTCTATGAACGGAGAAGCATCAGATGCAATAAAATATTCATTTTCTCCGACTCCAATTGCTAATGGACTTCCTAGTCGGGCCGCAACAATTTCGTTTGGATTTTTTTTGTCAAAAACACAAATAGCATAAGCTCCAACCACTTGATTAAGGGCAACTTGAACTGCTTTTCCTAGTTTTAAATTTTCTTTTTTCTGAATTTCTTCAATCAAATTTGCTAATACTTCGGTGTCTGTATCAGAATGAAAAACGTAGCCTCTATTGATTAATTCTTTTTTTAATGGAGCATAATTTTCGATGATTCCATTGTGTATTATAGCTAAATTACCTGAATTTGATAAATGGGGGTGCGAATTTACGTCATTTGGGACTCCGTGTGTTGCCCATCTGGTATGGCCAATTCCAATTGTTCCATTTGTTGAAATCTCTTTTAATGATTTTTCTTCTAGCTCAGAAACTTTTCCTTTGGTTTTGGAAAGTTTTAAATCATTGCCATCAAATAGCATAATTCCTGCACTATCATACCCTCTATATTCTAGTCTTTTTAAACCTTTAATTATTATTGGGTAAGCTTCTCTATAACCTATATAACCAACGATTCCACACATAATTTGTATTTTTAATTAGGCTTAGTATAATAAATTTCTAGTTTTAATCTTTTGGCATAATTCACATTGCCAACGGGAATATTATTTCCAAATATAACCGTTCCTAATGGATTAATTACTGATGATAAAGGCACTCTATCTATTGGCATTCCGGTCAATATCGGGGTTTTTAATTTTGCCGAAGTAGCAGTTGCTATAGATTCTGTTACGGCCAATCCGAGTTTGACATTCGTTGAATCTTTATTGATAAGATTTCTAATGTGATTGGTCAATCTTATTTTATATTGATAGCCTCTTTTATTTCCTGTTTTTATTTTTTCTATAATTCCTCCGTGTATTAATTTACTTCGTTTTGGATCAGGATTTATGGAAATATCGGTATAATAATCAAAAATTGGGGTGTTGTTATTTAAGTCATAGAGATAGATTCTATTGGGTTCGGAAGCCCCCATAAATGCTGAAGAATCAATTGAAAAGGTCAAATTAGCTTCATTTACAATTAGCTTTTGGCCATCAGCAGGGTTTCTCAAATCGTCCAACTCGTCCGCAACTCCATTTGGTGTTGCTGTTGGGTTTCCTTCCGAATCATATCCTCGAGTGTCTTCTCCAAAAAGGGAAATAACCGCCAAAGAACCAGCGCCACCTTTTAAATATAACCTTGGATCACCCTGAACAGGATTTACTGCCGATGTTATCCCTGAAAGATAATCATTACTATAATCATTTTCAAGTAGGTTGACTGTGTTTCCTGCAAGATTCAAAACTAACGTCTTTTCTTCGGTGGTAACATTTCCGTTTGTAGCGGTAACATTCACATTATAAGTTATTGTGATTTTTCCTTGTCTAAAATTTAGCATTGCCAAACTTCCTTGATTAGGAGAATCTAGGTTGTTTTCTACTTTAAAATATAACCCTCTAAAATATTCCTTGAAAACATTATTGTTTATTAATTTACCTGCTGTCGCTCCATTAAAGATTTTATCTTGAAAAAAACTTTTTCTCAAATTAATTCTCATCCCTGGTGCAGTTCGAGTGTCTACGGTTTGTGTTCCGTCAACTGTTTTATATGTTTTTAATTCTTCACTATTAAAGAAGAAAGCATCGTTTTGACTTGGCGAATTTACATCATCATTCAAGCGATCTGGATTTTTATTGTTGTCAAAATCAGGCCCATCGCCTGAATAATATTTTTGAACTTCTTCAAAACCTGTTTGAGCGTCTAAATCTCTTAAATAATATTTAGATTCATAAATGCTCAATTTTATTTTTGAGGTTCCATAAATAGAGTCCAATTCATAAGTATGGTCGCCTGTTGCGGCATCTGTAGCGGTCAACCTACTACTATAAGGTAGCGAAAGTTCTACTTTGGTTACGATTGGATTTGTTCCAAATGTTGGATTAGCTCCTATTAATTCAACTTGTGTGACCACACTTGCTTTTGTTTTTCCAAAAAAAGGATTGTTATAATAACCCAATGCGTTTATTGGCAAATTATTAGATTGTACCGCCCCCATACTTTGGTTATAAGCCACCACCGACTTTGTGTCATCTTTCAAAAGACCATAATGATCATCGATAAATCCTGCACCTATTTCGTTAAAATCTTTATCGCAGGATGAAAAAACCAATACAACGGATGTTAAAAGTAAAAACTTGTAAAACGAATTATTTTGCATAATTTAATGTAATGTATTTTATAGAACTGTTTCTTTATAGAAATTTGTATAAACCTCGGCAAATTTCTCTTTCGGTGTGAAAGGTAAAAAAGGTTTTTCGGAAGATTCTATAAATTTTGTTAAACTTGCAGAAACGTTTTCAGATGCTATGATTATTGCATCAGAGTGAAGTATAGTGGCTTTCATAATGTTTTCATAATCAGGGATTTCTAATAAAGAAACTTCCGATTCTGGAATTCCATCATATTTAACTTTATTTATCATTTCTAGGTCTAAAGTTCCTTCAAAAGATTGACTATATACCGAAGTTACGATTTTTGTTTCAGAAAAAAGTGCTTCATCTTTATAATAATTTCTTAAATAAATAGGCAATAATGAAGCCATCCAGCCATGAACATGAATAATATCTGGAACCCAATTCAGTTTTTTTACGGTTTCGACTACTCCCTTTGCAAAAAAGATGGCTCTTTCGTCATTGTCTGGAAACAAAACCCCTTCTTCATCAGTAAATGTTGCTTTTCGCTTGAAATACTCCTCATTATCGATAAAATAAACCTGGATTCGTTCCTTCGGGATTGATGCAACTTTAATAATTAAAGGCATATCCAAATCGTTTACAACCAAATTCATTCCAGACAACCTAATCACTTCATGTAATTGATGTCTTCGCTCGTTAATATTGCCATATCTTGGCATAAAAATTCTAATTTGCCCTCCTTGATCATTGATCATCTTGGGAACGTCATATGACATTAGAGAAACCTCGTTTTCAGCTAAGTAGGGCACTACTTCAGATGATACATATAATATCCTCTTATCCTCCATATTCTAATTAAGTATTATATTTTATCAATAAAAAACACGCAAAATTACAAAAATTTATGGAGTTAATAACTAATATCTTAAGTTTGCATCTTATTTTAATAAAAACAACATGTTGGTTTTCGATACAAAAGAGGCAATAAGAGCCTATTTAAATTCAATAAAAACAGACAAAACCACTATTGGCTTTGTCCCTACTATGGGGGCTCTACACCTTGGTCATCTATCGCTAATAAAGGAATCTTTGATTCAGAACTCAATAACAATTGTAAGTATTTTTGTAAATCCAACTCAATTTAATAATCCAGAAGATTTAGCAAAATATCCTCGAACATTAGAGCGTGATATTCAAAAAATAAATTCGTTGGATTCCTCTATTCTTGTCTTTTCGCCAACAGCTACCGATATATATGAGGGTGATATACAGTCCGAACACTTCGATTTTGACGGAATAGAAAACCAAATGGAGGGAAAATTTAGAACGGGTCATTTTGATGGTGTTGGAACAATCGTAAAAAAACTATTTCAAATTATTTCTCCTACAAATGCCTATTTTGGCGAAAAAGACTTCCAGCAACTTCAAATCATCAGAAAATTGGTTCAAAAAAACAATCTTTCTGTAAACATAATTCAGTGTCCTATATATAGGGAGGCAAACGGATTGGCAATGAGCTCTAGAAATGAGCGATTATCTCCCCTAGAAAAAGAGCAAGCGGCTTTACTATATAGAACGCTTTTAGAAGTAAAAAATGATTTTTTAATAAAAGATAATTATGAAATCAATTCTTGGGTTGCCTCTGTTTTTGAAAATCACCCTACTATAAAACTAGAATATTTTCAAATTGCAGACGAAGCTACTTTATTGCCTTGCAAAAACAATAAAAACAAGGTTTCTTGTCGTGCTTTTATAACTGTTTTTATTAACAACATTCGATTGATAGATACTATTTCATTAAATTAATTATCTTTGCAACATGCAAATTCAAGTCGTAAAATCTAAAATTCATCGCGTTACTGTTACAGGAGCCGATTTAAATTATATCGGAAGTATTACCATTGACGAAACATTAATGGAGGCTTCTAACCTTATTGAGGGCGAAAAAGTGTCAATCGTTAATATTAATAACGGTGAACGCCTCGAAACTTATGTTATAAAAGGGGGCGCAAATACTGGTGAAATCACCCTAAATGGCCCTGCGGCAAGAAAGGTTCAAAAAGGCGATATCATTATTATAATTTCCTATGGGATTTTAGATTTTGAAGAAGCTAAAACCTTCAAGCCCGCTTTGGTATTCCCAAACGAAAAAGACAATTCATTGACGTAGATTTTAAATTCTATAAATGAAACTATCCCCTAATAAAAAGACAGAAATCGGCAAATGGCTTTCGGTTATAATTCCATTAATTTTAGGGCTGTTTCTTGTGCTTTATTCCTACTATTCTTTTTCTCCAAAACAGTTAATAATCATTAAGAAGCATTTTGAAAACGCAAATTACTATTATATTTTAATTACGCTTTTTATAGCAATATTAGGAGGTGCATCAAGAGCATATCGCTGGAAATATTCGCTGGAACACATGGGCTATAAGACTTCATTTGCAAATAATTTCATGGCAGTTTCAATTGGTTATTTGATGAATATGACCCTCCCTAGATCAGGAGAAATCTCTAGGGCGCTTATCATAAAAAAATATAATAATGTCCCGTTTGACAAAGCTTTTGGGTCTATTGTAGCCGAACGAATTGTAGATTTAATTTGTCTCTTATTTTTTATAATATTAGCCTTTTTCCTTCAATTTGAAATAGTAAAAGCTTTTATATTAGACAAAATTCCATTTGGAAAATTATTAATTATTGCCTTGTTTGGGTTGGTTTCTTTTGTTGTTTTTATATTGATTTTTATTTATTCAAAATGGAAAATCATCAACACCATAAAATTAAAAATTTCAGGACTAAAAGAAGGCCTTTTGAGCATTGTCTATATGAAGAAAAAATGGTGCTATTTGCTTCATACAGTCTTTATTTGGTTTTCTTTTATTACCACTTTTTATATCGGGATTTTTGTAATTCCAGAGACGAGTTCAATCAGTTTTGGGGCAGTGATTACTGCATTTGTAGTGGGAAGTATTGCAATAGCGTTTACAAATAGTGGCTTTGGTTCCTACCCTTTTTTGATTACAAAAATTCTACTTTTCTATGACATTTCCGAGACCGCCGGAAGTGCTTTTGGTTGGATTATTTGGACGTCCCAAATGCTTCTAGTATTATTGTTGGGCGGTCTTTCATTTTTACTCCTTCCTTTGTTTAACAGAAAAAAATAAATTACTATCTTGCTTGACTAATAAATCGGGTTTCCGTTTTATAAAAATCAATGAAAAAGATGAAAAATATTTTATTGCTTTCCCTTTTGGTAATGCCTTTTTTTGGGTTTTCTCAAAAAACTTTGGACACTATTCATTCTCAAAAACTAAATACGGATAGAGAAATTTCAGTTTCGCTACCCTATTCTTATAATAAAAACACAACCAAAAAATACCCTCTCGTTATAGTGCTAGACGGGGATTATCTTTTGGATCCATTTGAAGGAGCCTTAAAATATGGTGCCTATTGGGACGATTTTCCCGAAGTAATTATTGTAGGAATTACTCAAAATCAATTAAATGAAAGGGATTCAGACTGTATGGTCGATGCCGAAACGGGGCTTCCTTTCGAAAAAGGAGCCGCTTTTTATGAATTTATTGGACAAGAATTACTCCCTTATATTCAGAAAAATTATCGCGTTTCTCCTTTAAAAATAATAGCAGGACATGGTGTTACAGCTGGATTTCTGAATTTTTATCTCTATAAAGACAATCCGATTTTTAATGGTTATATTTCTTTAAGCCCTAGCCTTTCAAATGAAATGGAGGAAAATATTCCCTCCCGTTTATCAATTATAAAACAACCCCTTTTCTATTATCACGCAACTGCGGAGGGTGATTTTAAAAGCACGCAAAGAAGAATGATAAAAATGGACAGTATTGCCAAAGAAATAAAAAACACAAATTTGAATTATCGTTTTGACAAATTTATCGGAAGTTCACATTACTCTCTTGTACTTCAGGCTGTTCCAAATGTTTTAAATCAATTTTTTGAAGTTTATAAACCCATTTCAATTAATGAATTTAATGAAAAAATTGTGATACTTCCCTCTGGATACGTTGATTATCTAATAAAGAAATATGCTGATATTGAAAATTTATTGGCCATAAAAATGCAAATTAGAATTAACGATTTTCAAGCCATTGAGGCCGCAATTTTAAAAAACAACGCCTTTGATGAATTGAAACAATTGTCAGTTTTGGCAGCAAAAAATTATCCGAAAAGTATGTTGGCTGATTATGAATTGGGGCTAATGTATGAAAAAAAAGAGGATTATAAAGCGGCAATAAAGTCCTATCAAATGGCCTACCAAAAGCAAGAAATTGGTGTTTTGACAAAAGATATGATTATTGAAAAAATAGCTTTTTTGAAAGAAAATAGCAATGCCAATAAAAATAAAATAGAAGAAACTCCTTCAACAACCGAAACTAACGAACCAAAAAATAACTAATTGATGGCTAAACTAAAAACTTCCTTTTTTTGTCAAAGCTGCGGAACGCAATTTGCAAAATGGCAAGGGCAATGCAACGCCTGTAAAGAATGGAACACAATTGTAGAAGAAATTATCCAAAAAGAAGAAAAAACAAATTGGAAACCTTCCAGCTCAGAGGTAAAAAAAGCTTCAAAACCATTAAAAATAAAGGAGATTGATGCTACCCAAGAAACTAGATTAGACACTTGTGATGGCGAACTAAACCGAGTACTTGGTGGCGGAATTGTTCCTGGATCGCTAATCCTTTTGGGCGGAGAGCCTGGCATCGGGAAAAGCACTTTATTACTTCAAATATCACTAAAATTACCCTATAAAACATTATATGTTTCTGGTGAAGAAAGCCAAAAACAAATAAAAATGCGAGCCGAAAGAATCACCCCAAATGGTGATAATTGCTATATTTTGACGGAGACCAAAACACAAAATATTTTTAGACAAATTGAAGAAATAGAACCCGAAATTGTAATTATTGATTCTATTCAAACTCTGCATACCGACTATATTGAATCCGCAGCTGGGAGCATTTCTCAAATTCGTGAAACAACAGCAGAACTAATAAAATTTGCAAAAGAAACAAACGTTCCCGTAATTCTGATTGGTCACATCACAAAAGACGGAAACATTGCTGGACCAAAAATATTAGAACACCTGGTCGATACGGTGCTTCAATTTGAAGGCGATAGAAACCATGTTTATAGGATTTTGCGTTCTTTAAAAAATAGATTTGGTTCGACCGCAGAAATAGGAATTTACGAAATGCAAGGAAGTGGATTGCGTGAGGTTGCCAATCCCTCAGAAATATTAATTTCTCATACAGATTCTGTGCTTTCTGGAACTGCTATAGCAACGACACTAGAAGGAATGCGGCCATTAATGATTGAAATTCAGGCTCTTGTGAGTTCGGCAGTATATGGAACTCCGCAAAGAAGCACAACTGGATATAATGCCAAAAGATTGAATATGATATTGGCGGTATTAGAAAAAAGAGCTGGATTTCATTTGGGTTCAAAAGATGTATTTCTAAACGTAACTGGCGGAATCACAGTAGATGACCCTGCAATAGACTTGGCCGTAGTAGCCGCAATTTTGTCTTCAAATGAAGATATTCCTGTTGGAAAAGATTTTTGTTTTGCTGGCGAAGTAGGACTTTCTGGCGAAATTCGTCCCGTTAATAGAATTGAACAACGAATTCAAGAGGCAGAAAAACTAGGGTTCTCCACCATCTTTGTTTCCAAGTATAATAAAATCGCTCTAAAAGACACTAGTATCAAAATCCAACTTGTGGGCAAAATTGAAGATGTGGTAAATCAATTATTTGGTTAATGAAAAATTTTAAGCAAAAAAGGATACTATTTCTAAAGTTTTTTGGACTATTAATGGTGCTAGTGGTATTTGGCCTTTTTATGTTTCGAAATGCCCTACTTCAAAAGGTAATAGAGAAAGTTCAAAATAAATTTGACACCGAATACAACTGCAAATTATCCATCAATAAAGCCAAGTTTAATGGTGTTTCTGGAATTGAATTTGAGAACCTAACATTAGTCCCAAAAAATGCTGACACACTATTTTCGATTGAAAAGATAAAAGCAAAAATTGACATTTTACAGCTTTTAACGCTTGATGTTCAATTGAATAGTCTAGAAATCCAAAATGGATTTGTTCAATATATAAAAAATAAAAAGGGCGGAAATTTTGATTCTTTTATGAAACAAAATTCAGACGAACAGATTGCAAACGAAAAGTCAAACTATGCAAAACAAGCTTACAGAAGGTTAACAAAAATTCTGAATTTGATTCCGCCCGATATGCGTTTTCAAAATTTCAGCTTTCGGGTGGACGATATGGGAAGGAAAGTAACGTTGAAGCTGAACAAATTAGAATTAAAAAACGAGCAATTGCAAGTCGCAATTTTTATAAAAACAAATACTTTTGAACAAAATTGGAACATAAAAGGATTTGCAGATTCACGAAATAAAAAAGCGGATTTAAAATTTTCAAATAGTGCTAATTCCCAAATAAAAGTTCCCTATTTTGATGAGCGTTTTGGTGTGGTTTCGAGTTTTGACGCAATCAAAATTGTGGTTTCAAAAATGGAAATTGAAAGTGGCGAATTGCATATAGACGGCGTCACGTCTATCGATAATTTGAACATTAATCACCCAAAAATTTCACAAAAAACTGTTCTTTTAAATACTGCAAAATTTGATTATCGATTTGTTTTTGGCTCCGATTTTATGGCAATTGATAGCAGTTCTGTATTGCAAGTAAACGAACTAAAAATTCACCCTTTTGTAGAATATAATACACAAAAAGACACGCTGTATAAAGCACAATTAAGGATCCCAAAAATGAACGCTCAACGTTTTATTAACTCACTTCCAAAAGGACTTTTTTCGCATTTTGAAGGTATGCAAGCATCAGGGAGTTTTGATTATAAATTAGTGTATGGGTACAATAAAAATAATCCAAAGGCTCTTATTTTTGATAGTAAACTAAATAAAGAAAATCTAAAAATCACAAAATATGGAGAGGCAAATTTAGGGAAACTAAATGCCGATTTTACCTATCGAGCCATCGACAAAGGGGCGTTGCAAAGACCAATAATTGTTGGACCAGAAAATCCAGATTATACCCCGCTAACCGAAATTTCACCCTATTTGCAAAAATGTGTTCTAACCTCCGAGGATCCATCTTTTTTCTCACATCATGGATTTATAAATGAGGCTTTCAAGCAATCCATTATAAAAAACATTAAAACCGAGAAATTCTCGCGAGGAGCTAGCACGATTAGTATGCAATTAATAAAAAATGTTTTTCTAACGCGTGAAAAAACAATATCTAGAAAACTAGAAGAAATTCTACTTGTTTATCTTCTCGAAAATAATAGAATTTCTTCCAAACAACGAATGCTCGAAGTCTATTTTAACATCATAGAATGGGGGCCAAACGTATATGGAATTGGGGAAGCATCGCGGTTTTATTTCAATAAAAAACCTGCCGATTTGAATTTAAAAGAATGTCTTTTTCTAGCCTCTATTGTTCCTAAACCAAAAAAATTCATGTGGCAATTTGATGCAGATGGCCTTCAAAAAGCATTTGCAAATAAACATCAAGATTTTGTTAGGAATTTAATGTTTCGCCGAGGTTTGTTGACTTCGGAAGATACTATTGGGCAAAAAAAACCTATTCAAATTTCAGGAATAGCGCGCTCTTTCTTAAAGAAAAATACTCTTGACACAATTGCAATTGATTCACTATTTATCGCTGAACCAGAAGTTTTTTAGGGTGCTGGATTTGGGTAATTATTTTGGATTTTTTCAACTTCAAGCATAATTTCATCAGTAAGCGAAACATTTATAGTGTTGATATTTTGTTCCAATTGTTGCAAATTTGTTGCTCCAATAATAGAACTTATCACAAAGGATTGCCTTTCAATAAAGGCTAAGGCCAACTCGGTTAAAGTTAGTCCAAAGTCACTAGCAAGTTCACTATATAATTTGGATGCCGCCCTAGTGTTTTCGCCATTATAACGAGCAAATTGTGGGAACAAATTTATCCTTGCATTTGGGTGTTCTTCGCCCGTTAAAAACTTTCCAGAAAGCACTCCAAAAGCCAATGGAGAATAGGCTAAAAGACCTATGTTTTCTCGGAAACAAATTTCGGACATTCCCACTTCAAAGCTTCTATTAACAAGTGAATACGGATTTTGGACTGTTGAAATTCGGGGTAAATTATTCTTTTGACTTTCTTCCAAAAAACGCATTAATCCCCAGGGTGTTTCGTTAGAAATCCCAATTGCCTTAATCTTTCCTTGCTGAATAAATCCTTGAAAAGTTTCTAAAACTTGCTGAAAATTATCTTCCCAACTATCATCAATAATTTTGAAGCCTCGCTGCCCAAAAGTGTTTGTTTTTCGTTCAGGCCAATGCAATTGATACAAATCAATATAATCGGTTTGCAATCGGGTCAAACTTTGATCCAAAGCAACTTGAATGCTTTTTGGTGAAAAATCATTTTTTTCCCGCATATAAGTAAACAATGGATTTGGCCCTGCAATTTTTGTTGCCAAAATAACAGCCTCTCTTTTTTTGGATTTTGCAAACCACGTTCCTATAATTTTCTCAGTAGCACCATAGGTTTCTTCTCTAGCCGGAACAGAATACATTTCGGCAGTATCTATAAAATTAACTCCTTTTTCTAGGGCAAAATCAAGTTGAGCATGTCCCTCTAACTCTGAATTTTGTTGACCAAAAGTCATCGTTCCTAAACAAATTTTGCTAACCTTTATATCCGTATTTGGAAGAATTGTGTATTTCATTTTTTTAAATTTTTAATAAAAAAAGGCTCAAAGAAAACTCTGAACCTTTATTGGAATACCTTTTTTGTATTTTATAGTTCGTTCAGCATTTTTGAAATTTCGTCTAATTTTGGCGTTAAAATTATTTCAATTCTTCTGTTTTTTGCCTTCCCTTCTGGAGTATCATTGCTCATCAATGGAGCGAATTCTCCTCTTCCTGCGGCAGTTAAATTCTCTTTTTTTACTGCCTTATTTTCGCCCAAAATGTTAACTATGGCTGTCGCTCTTTTGGTAGATAAATCCCAATTGTTCTCTATTTGACCAACGGCTCCCGCAAATTTATCATTGTCGGTGTGTCCCTCAATCAAAACTGAAATTTCTGGATTGTCCCCTAATACTTTTCCTACTGCTACCACTGCTTTTTTCCCTTCAGGTCCAACAGCCCAGCTTCCAGACTCAAAAAGCAATTTGTTTTCTACAGAAACATATACTTTTCCATCTTTTTGATGAACGGTAAGTCCTTTTCCTTCAAATGCTTTTAGAGATTTTGATAGGGTTTCTTTCAGTTTATTCATTGCGGCCTCTTTTGCAGCAATCATACTTTCAAGTTCGTTTACTCTTGCAGAGCGTTCTTTCAAATCAGCGTTTAATTTGTTTAGCCTTTCTTTTTCGGTAGCCAATGCTTTTTCTTTTGCTTCTAATTGTACTAATAATTCTCTGTTTTTTGCCATATTGGCTTTCAAAGATTCATCGCTATTTTTTTCTAAAGCGGCATAGGAAGCTTGAAGTGTTTTTAGATTTTTATCAGATGCTTCATAATCAGATGCTAGTTTGTCACGCTCTGATTTTGTTTTTTCATAATTTGCTTTTAGCGATGCTAAATCCAAATCTAATTGATTTTTTGTTTTGGAAATGCTATCATTTTGATCGGCCAAGTGACGATTTTCTTTTTTCAAATCGGCAAATTTGGTTTCTAAATCTGTAAACACTTTTTTAGACACGCAGGAAACGGTCAATAAAAGTACAATTAGGACTAGTGCTGTTTTTTTTATCATTTTGTTTTTTTTTAATCTATTTCTACTAAAATCGGACAATGGTCAGAATGTTTGGCTTCGGGCAAAATTACGGCTCTTTTTAGTTTTTCTCTCAAAGGTTCGCTAACCAAATTATAGTCTATACGCCAACCTTTATTATTATTTCTTGCTCCTGCTCGATAACTCCACCAGCTATACTGATGCGGCTCTTTGTTGAAATGTCTGAAACTATCAATAAACCCGCTTTTCATAAAATTATTTAGCCAGGCACGCTCTTCGGGCAGAAAACCAGAAACTGTTTTGTTTCTAATCGGATCATGAATATCTATTGCCTCGTGGCAAATGTTATAATCGCCACAAATAATCAGATTTGGATTTGTATTTTTCAATAAATTTATATAATTCTGAAAATCGTCCATATACATAAATTTATGCTCTAACCGTTCTATATTTGTTCCCGAAGGAAGGTATAAACTCATTATCGAAAGTTGATCAAAATCGACTCGAATATTTCGCCCTTCAAAATCCATGTGCTCAATTCCTGTACCAAAAACAATTTCATTAGGTTTTATTTTTGACAAAATTGCCACACCGCTATACCCTTTTTTGGTTGCTGGATAATAATATTGATAGGGGTATCCTGCTTTTTCGATATCAGAAACAGGTATTTGATCTTCGTTGGCTTTAATTTCTTGAAGGCAAATAACGTCTGGATTGGCGATTTGTAGCCATTCTAGAAATCCTTTTGAAATTGCCGAACGAATGCCATTGACATTATAAGAGATGATTCTCATTAATTATAAATTTTCTGTTTCAAAAGTAGTAAAAAAACTAGAAAAAAAACCTTTATAAATCAAAGAAATTCAAATGTCAAGAATAGATTTCTAAATTTGTTTTTTTCTATCTTTGTTTTATATAAAAACCAAAATAAAATGGGATTAGTTACCGCAAAGGAAGTTGCAAAAACTATAAATGCAGAAAAATACGGCGTTTTGGGGACGTTTTTTGGCTGGGTATTAATGAAAATACTCAGGATTTCGACCTTAAACAAGATGTATAATCGAAACCGACACCTGAAAGATATCCACTTTTTGAACGGCATTCTCGATGAACTTCAAATAAAATTTGAAATTCCAGAGAAAGACCTCAGCCGTTTGCCAAAAGAAGGAGCTTATATAACCATTTCAAATCATCCTCTTGGGGGAATTGACGGTGTTTTGCTGTTGAAATTAATGCTTGAAAGAGAGCCTAATTTCAAAATTATTGCAAATTTTCTATTGCATAGAATTCGTCCTTTAAAAAAATATATAATGCCTGTTAATCCTTTTGAAAATCATAAAAATGCAAAGTCAAGTGTGATTGGGATTAAGGAAACTTTTCGACATTTGAGTGATGGAAAACCTCTTGGAATGTTTCCAGCAGGTGAAGTTTCTTCCTATAAAGACGGGAAATTAATGGTCGATAAACCATGGGAAGAAGGAGCTATAAAAGTAATTCGGAAAGCTCAAGTCCCTGTTGTTCCTATCTATTTTCATGCAAAAAATAGCCGTTTGTTTTATTTTTTATCAAAAATTAGCGGCACATTTAGAACTGCCAAATTACCCTCGGAAGTTTTTAGCCAAAAACATAGAGTTATTAAAGTTCGAATTGGCAAACCAATTTCTGTTAGTGAACAAAATGAACATAAAACAATTGAAGAATACTCCGATTTTTTGAGAAGAAAAACCTATATGTTGGCGAATCCATATGAGAAGGAAAGTAAAAAAATAATAAATACCACAAATTTTATTCCGCCAAAAAGCCCTAAAAAAATTGTAATTCCTGCCAATCAAGAAATGCTAAACGAAGAAGTTGTTGCTTTGCGAGATTCTGATTGTCGATTATTGCAAAGTAAAAACTATGAAGTGTTTTTTGCTAATGCCAATAAAATTCCAAACATTTTGCATGAAATTGGAAGGTTACGCGAGATTACTTTTCGTGAAGTTGGCGAAGGGACGAATGAATCTATAGATTTGGACGCTTATGACAGCCACTATCATCATTTATTTTTGTGGGACGATGAGGCAAAAAAACTTGCAGGTGCTTATAGAATGGGGCTAGGCTCTGAGATTTTTCCAAAATATGGAATGGCGGGATTTTATTTGAATGATCTATTTCGATTTGAACCAGAATTAAACGATATGATGTCCAAATCTATCGAAATGGGGCGTGCCTTCGTCATCAAAGAATATCAGCAAAAACCGATGCCTTTATTTTTGCTTTGGAAAGGAATTATTCACACAACATTGCGTCACCCTGAACATAAATTTTTGCTTGGAGGCGTGAGTATTAGCAACCAATTCTCGGGGTTTTCAAAATCGTTGATGATTGAATTTATGAAGTCAAATTATTATGACCCCTATATTGCTCAATATATTCACCCTAAAAAGGCCTATAAAGTAAAATTGAAAGACGCCGACAAAGACTTCATTTTTGATGAGGCCGAATCAGATTTGAACAAATTTGATAAAATAATTGAAGAATTGGAGCCAGGAAATTTGCGTTTGCCTGTTTTAATAAAAAAATATATCAAACAAAACGCAAGGGTAGTTGCTTTTAATGTTGACCCTTTATTTAACAACTCGGTTGATGGATTGATGTATATTCGAATCTCAGATATTCCAGAAAGCACTATGAAACCAGTTATAGAGGAATTTCAGGCCGAATTGGAACGAAAAATAATCGAGAAAGAGTAATTGATATAGGTGGATACTACTCAAAACTAAACTTTTTTATCGCAATTTTAAATCCTTCCCATTCTTCTAATGAAAAGTTCTTTTTAAAAATTAAAACCTTATATATAATTTTTTAATTTTATTTACAATCACTTGTGCTAATTTTTGATGACTTTCATAAGTCCAACCTGCAATGTGAGGAGTTAGCAAAACGTTTTTTGCTTTGGACAAATAGCGAAAATCTTGAGGGATATTGTTTCCTTGAAAAAGAGTTTCAAATGATGATTTTTCATATTCCAAAACATCTAAACATGCCCCTAGGATTTTGCCAGACTGCAATGCCTGAACTAAATCTGAGGTTACAACCGAGTTGCCTCGGGCGGTATTAATAAACCAAAACGGTTTTGAAAACGCATTAATATAATCTTCATTTACCATTTTGTCCGTTTCATTTGTCCAAGGGGTGTGCAAACTAACGATATCGGATTTTTGACGAATCTCTTCTAATGAAACTTGTTTTGCATAATTATCGCCTAGGTCTGGCAGGATATCATAGCACAAAACATCAACATCAAAACCGCTAAGTTTTTTTGCAAATGATTTTCCCATATTTCCATATCCAATTAGCCCGATTGTCTTGCCTTCTAGTTCATGTCCTCGATTTGATTCACGACTCCAAACGCCTCTTTTTACTTGATTATTGGCCGTATTTATATTGTTTAATAAAGATAATATCATGCCGAGTGCCTGCTCCCCAACCGCATTGCTGTTGCCTTCGGGTGCTGCAATAAGTTCGATTTTTTTTGATTTTGCATAGTCACAATCTATACTTTCAAGTCCCGCTCCTACTCTTGCAATAAAGTGTAAATTGGTGGCTTTGTCCAAAAAAACTTTGTCAATTTTAAATCTACTGCGTATAATGATTCCTTGATAATTATGGATAATCTCTTCGATTTCTTCTTTTGAGGAGGTAAAGTCTTCATGATTTATAAATCCTTCTTCTTGCAATTGATCCCAAAGTAAAGGATGATTGCTGTCGAGATGTAGAATTTTTATTGACGTTAACATGATAACCTTTAAAGAATTAATTAAAAATTTAAAACCCGAGAATTATTTTAGCGATTCCAAAATAAAGTATAATTCCGAAAACGTCATTCGTTGTGGTTATAAAAGGACCAGTCGCAATGGCAGGATCGATTTTGTTTTTGTGAAGAAAAAGCGGCACTAACGTTCCTAGTGTTGCAGCAAAAAGAATCACTACAATAATAGAAATGGAGATGGCAAATCCAACTTGATATTGTTGGTACATCAAGGAATGATATCCTAAAAGGAACAACGAAATTATAGTTCCAGAAATCATGGCAACCGAAAGTTCTTTGCTTAGATAATTTCTGTTAAATCCTTTGAGCGAACCATTTGCTAATCCTTGAACCACGATTGCAGATGCCTGAACACCAATGTTTCCTGCAGTTGCGGATAGAAGTGGAACAAAAATAATTAGGGTTTCATATCTACGGAATGCACTTTGATTTTCTTTCAAAACAAAAGAGGCTACTACTTCGATAAGCATACCGATAATTAGCCAAGGCAAACGAGCTTTTGTTAATTCTAAAATACTATCTCTAGCCTCAACATCTTGCGTAATACCTGCCGCCAACTGATAATCTTTGTCGGCTTCGTCCTTGATTACATCTACGATATCATCGATGGTAATTCTTCCCACAAGTCTTCCCATTTCGTCAACAACAGGAATAGCTTCTAGGTCATATTTTTGCATAATTCTTGCTACCTCAACATCTTCAACATCTACGTTAACGGAGTTTAATTTTCGGATATAAACATCGCTAATTGGCGTTTTTGTAGAAGTTGTCAATAAATCTTTTAGCGAAAGTCGTCCCAATAATCGATTTTGATCATCGACAACATATATAGAATGGACTCTAGAAATATTTTCGGCTTGAATTCGCATTTCTTTCACACACGTGAGTACGTTCCAGTTTTCGTTGACTTTCACGAGTTCTTTGTGCATTAGTCCCCCGGCGGTATCTTCGCTATAACGCAATAAATCGACAATATCTTTTGCGTGTTCTACGTCCTGCAACTCTGATATTACTTCCTCTTTTTTGCTTTGAGAAAGTTCGGCAATAATGTCGGCAGCATCATTTGTATCTAATTCATCTAATTCTTCCGCAATTTCTTTTGGAGACAATCGGCTAAGAATGTTTTCACGCAAATCCTCGTCCAATTCCAAAAGGATTTCGGCGGTTTTATCACTGTCTAAAACCTTAAAAATATAGGTAGCTTCGTTAAAATCGAGTTCTTCTAGAATTTCTGCAATATCAGCATGGTGCATGTCATTCAATAAGATTTCCAGTTGCTGGTCATCTTTTGATTGAATGAGTTGCTCTATTTGAACAATGAGTTCTTTGCTGATTTTAAACTCCATCTTCTTCTATTTTTTTTGTAAGTGCAATAAAATCTTGCACGTTTAATTGTTCTGGGCGAAGGTCAAAAACACGTTCTTCCCGTAAATTATTTGACAAATTTAATGTTTTTAAACTATTACGCAAGGTTTTACGTCTTTGTTGAAAAGCAGTTTTTACTACCGTAAAAAATAACTTTTCGCCACAAGGCAAAGAGAAATCTTTTTTTCTTCTCAAACGCAAAACACCAGATTTTACTTTTGGTGGCGGAATAAACACATGCTCATCGACCGTAAATAGATATTCCGCTTCATAGAAAGCTTGTACTAAAACGGACAAAATCCCATAGGCTTTTGTACCTTTTTTCTCACAAATTCTTTCGGCAACTTCTTTTTGAAACATACCCGAAAATTCTGGGATTTGATTCCGATATTCTAAAGCTCGGAAAACAATTTGGGTAGAAATATTGTAGGGGAAATTGCCAATAACTGCAAATTGTTTGCCTTCAAAAATTTCATTCATATTATATTTCAAAAAATCCTTTGCAATAATCTTGCCTTCTAATTTTGGATAATTTTCTTCAAGATACGTGACCGACTCATTATCAATTTCTACAACATAAACATTGGTAGGTTTCTCTAACAAATACTTGGTCAAAACTCCCATTCCGGGCCCAATTTCTAAAACATCGTCATATCCTTCAAGGTGGAGAGTATCAGCAATTGCGGCAGCAATACTTTCGTCTTTTAGAAAATGCTGTCCGAGATGTTTTTTTGCTTTTACTTTTTCCATTTTGTTTTTTTAATGTTCTGAAATCAATTCTAATTCTGTTCGAAAAGCGAGCATTTTGTCTCCAAAAAGTGCTTGTCCTTCCTCCCGTAATCTTGGTGCATCTTCCAAATAGTATTGCTCTAATGTTGCCTTGCTATCCGTAGTATATTGAATAGAATAGGTGGTTCCGCCCATTTCTTCTTCTACCAAAACCTTTACCATTCTAGCCGAAAAAAATTTTCCTGTTGCCAAAACTTCTTTAATATGCTTTTCTTGCATCCACTTCATCCATTGGTCATGAACGCTCTCGTGAATATTTACTGTTACGTTATAAATTATCATCTATTTGATTTTTTTATAAATTAGTATCGCCTCGAAGTTGGCGGTATTTTTTTCGAGAATCTATGAAATAAATACTGTCTTCATGATAAAAAACAATTTTTTCATATAATGCTTTTGCTTTTTCAACATCTATCAATTTGTTGTTATAAATTTCTGCCGAAAAATAAAGAGCTTCGTCAATATAAATCCCATCTTCAAACTTATTGATAATGGTTTGATATTGGCTTAAAGCCAAAGTATAGTCGCCTAATTTTTCGTAGGTTTTTCCTAGTCGAAAAAGAGTAATACTTTCAATTTCGTTCCCTTTGAAATTTGTCAAAATCTTTTGAAATTGTTCTAATGCTTCTTGGTTTTTATTTTGATAAATAAAATAATCCCCTCTCGAAAATTCTTTGAGAGCAGTCAGTGTGGAATCAGCAACGGTATTGTCATTTATCAATAAAAAATATTCTAGGGCATCATTTGCAATCAATTGTGTTGCAGCCGATTTTAGCTCTTTGAATTGTTTTTGAGCCCAAACAAAATCCGCTTTAAAGTAGCTTGTTTTGGCAGCTTTCAAACTGGCTTCATGCCCAATAACATCATTTTTTAGGTCTTCTTCAATTTGCGAATAATACAATAAAGCTTGATTAAATTTTTCTTCAAAAAGATAAATATCGGCAAGTTCCATTTTGACTTCCGCTAATTGATATTTGTTTAATGGCAGTGTCAAAGCATTTTTTAAAATAGCTTTTCCAGAGTGGGATTGTTCATTTTGAACGTGCTAAAATGGGCCTGAAGAATCTGTAGTGATAACGAATTTGTAGTAATCCCATACTGCTTTACGAGTTGGTCTAATTCTAATTCTATGGCTCCATAAATAGCTGGTAATCCAGTATTAATTTTCATTTCGGCCAAATAATAATGGGCTTGAATTTGCAAATTAACGTCTTGTGTGTTTTCTAAAACAAAGGTCAAAATTTCGATTGCAGTATCTTTAATTCCTTCGTCTATTGCTAATTTTGCGAGATTTACAATATTGGAAAACGTTTCTGGGTTTCGTTTGAAAATGGCTTTTTCTTGGATAAATGCTTTCCCATATTCTTTTTGTTGCACATAAAACCAACTTAAATATTGATTCCAAAACACATCTTGACTTTTTTGTGATTGCAATACTAGTGCTTTCCTCAAGGATTCGACGAACGTTAAATTATTATCCTCTGTGATAAATCTAGAAAGTTGAAATTGAATAGCAATTAGATTTTGTTTGTTTGTGTAGGATTCTAACAAAAATTTTTCAATCATCATTTCTGTATTTCCTTTTTGTCCATAAAGGATTGCCATTTGATAATTGAAACTGTATTTAGAATCGGTTGCAATAGCCGTTTCATAAGCAAGAAGAGCTAAATCTATCAGTACTTTTTTTTCAAAAACTGGGGCAACTCCATACACTTCATTTGGGTTTTTCTTGATTCTATCAATCGCTTGATTATAATATTTGTTGGCTTTGTCGTCTATTTTTTGCAACTGATAATTATAGCCCATTTCTACAAGAGAAGACGCTTGATTGTATTTGTCTAATTGCTTTTTGATGGCTTGTTCGGCTTTGTCAAATTGCTTGAGCTGTTGATAGCATTCTACTGTTTTTTGAAGAAAAGTCCAGTTGCTAGGTTGCAGTTTTACTAATTCTTGGTAGGATATGAGTGCTTTTTCAAAATCGCCTTTATCAAAATAATTTTGTGCCAATTGATCATTTTGTGCAAAAATGTTTACAGAGATAAATAGGGCAATATTTAGAAAAAAAGATTTCATTTTGAAGCAATTTGTGCAATATTATTAATCAGATTTGGTATTAATTTATAATATCAAATCCACAATATGGACGCAAAACCTCGGGAATTACTATTCCTTCGGGGGTTTGATAATTTTCTAAAATACCCGCCAAAACTCTTGGCAAAGCCAATGAACTTCCGTTTAGAGTATGAGCCAATTGATTTTTTCCGTCTTTGTCTTTATATCTAAGTTTCAAACGATTTGCTTGAAAAGTTTCAAAATTGGAGACAGACGATATTTCTAACCAGCGATCTTGTGCCGTTGAGAACACTTCAAAATCATAGGTCAAAGCAGAAGTAAAGCCCATATCGCCTCCACAAAGACGCAATATTCGATAGGGTAATTTTAATTCTTGAAGAATTGATTTAACGTGTTCTACCATTCCGTCAAGGGCTTCATAGGATTTTTCTGGGTGTTCTATTCTAACAATTTCTACTTTATCAAATTGATGCAAACGGTTCAAACCACGAACATGTGCTCCATACGAACCTGCTTCTCTTCGGAAACAAGGTGTATAGGCAGTGCATAAAACGGGCAATTCGTTTTCGCTTAATATCACATCTCTAAAAAGATTTGTTACAGGTACTTCGGCCGTTGGAATCAAATATAAATCGTCTATTGTGGAGTGATACATTTGCCCTTCTTTGTCTGGCAATTGTCCCGTTCCATATCCAGACGCTTCGTTAACTAAATGCGGAACTTGCACCTCGTTGTAGCCTGCTGCCGTATTTTTATCTAAAAAATAATTGATTAAGGCCCGTTGCAATTTGGCTCCTTTTCCTTTATAAACTGGAAATCCAGCTCCCGTAATTTTTACGCCCAATTCAAAATCAATGATGTCATATTTCTTTACTAATTCCCAATGAGGTTGAGCACCTTCGTGCAAAACAGGAATTTTGCCTTCTTCAAAAACGTTTAGATTTTCTTCGGGAGTTTTTCCTTGGGGAACAATATCCGCGGGAAGATTTGGCAAAGTGTACAGTTTTTGTGTTAAATCGTGAGCCAAAGTTTCGGCTTTTTCGGCCAATTCTTTACTTTTTTCTTTCAACAATACTGTTTTTTCTTTCAAAATAGCGGCTTTTGACTTTTCGCCACTTTTCATTAATTCTCCAATTGATGCGGCCAATTTATTAGCTTCAGACAAAATAGAGTCTAATTCTACTTGGGTTGATCGTCTTTTTTCGTCCAATTGAATTACTTCTTGTACGGTTATTTTGGCATCGATATTTCGTTTTGCCAAAGCATTTATTACCTTTTCTTGGTTTTCTCTAATGAATGAAATCTGTAACATATATTGAATTAATTAAGACAGCAAATTTAAGCAAATGTTTTGTATAAAAAGAGGCAAAATAAAAAACTTAAATTTGTTTAAAAATATACGAAAAACGCCCATTTGATTGGTTTAAGGAAATTGCTTTTGAAAATACGCTACAATTTCCTATATTCGCACAAAATCACATCATTATGAAAAAAATTATTTTTTGCTTTTTGCTTATTAGTATTGCTACTTTTTCTCAAGAAAATTTTCAAATAAATGAGAAAATTGCAAATAGTGAGCGGGTTTTGGCAGAAAAAAAAATGACTTTAGTAGTTAACCAAAATACATTAAATTATGATATTACTTATCATAAATTAGAATTTACCGTTGACCCTTCTGTCTATTATATTTCTGGAAAAGTAACCACTACCTATACGGCACTTGCAAATATGACTTCTTTAACTTTTGATTTAAGTAATACACTAGTTGTTAGTTCTGTAAAAATAAATAATACGGCATTAAATTTTTCTCAAAACACAAATGAACTGGTTATTACTTTGCCATCAACTCAGGTAATTGGCACACAAGCAACGGTCGAAATAATATATGCTGGAGCTCCACCGCAGAATGGTTTTTTCGCATTTACGAGTACGACTCACGGCCCAGCTTCAACTCCTGTGATTTACACATTGTCTGAACCTTTTGGGGCAAGAGATTGGTGGCCATGCAAACAAGATTTGAACGACAAAATTGATAGTATTGATGTTTATATTACCGCTCCATCCCAATATGTGAGTGTTTCAAATGGAATTGAACCAGAAGCTCCCGTAATTAATGGTGCAAACAAAACCACTCATTTTCGGCACAATTATCCAATTCCTGCCTATTTGATTTGTTTGGCGGTTACCAATTATAGTGTTTATAACCAAACAGGAGGGAAAGCCCCGAACACCTTTCCTATTGTTAATTATATATATCCAGAAAGTTTGGTAAATTTTCAGCCACAAATGAGCCAAACGCCATTAATAATGAATTTATTTGAGTCATTATTTGAAATTTATCCTTTTCATAATGAAAAATATGGCCATGCCCAATTTGGTTGGGGTGGCGGAATGGAGCATACCACGGTTTCGTTTATGGTCAATTTTGATCGGCAATTAATTGCTCACGAAATGGCACATCAATGGTTTGGTAATAAAATCACTTGTGGGACTTGGAAAGATATTTGGTTGAATGAAGGATTTGCAACCTATGTTGCTGCTTTAGTAATTGAAAATTTTGATGGCAATGCCGCTTTTGTTCAAGAAAAGGCAAGTATGATTTCAAATATAACCAATAGCGCTGGAGGTGCGGTTTATTTAACCGATGCAGAGGCAACTAATGTAAATAGAATTTTCAGTGGTAGATTGACGTATAATAAAGGGGCGATGGTCTTGAATATGTTGCGTTTCAAAATGGGAGACGCCTTGTTTTTTCAAGGAGTAAAAAATTATTTGGCCGATCTAAATTTAGCTTTTAAATATGCCATAACCCCAAATTTTCAAACTCACATGGAAACGGTTTATGGAAATAGTTTGGCAGAATTTTTCAGTGATTGGATATACAATCAAGGGTATCCTATTTATTCTATTACTGCAGAAAACCTAACAGGCGGTCAAGCAAAATTTATTATCAATCAAACTCAGTCACATGCTTCGGTTTCGTTTTTTGAAATGCCTGTCCCAGTGCGGATTTTTGGAGCAAATGGGCAACAGCAAGATTTGGTTTTAAACAATATATCAAACGGGGAAGTCTTTATCGAAAATGTTCCTTTTGCTATTACAAATCTAGTGTTTGACCCAAACAAAAACATAATTTCAAAAAACAGTACTGTTACTTCAGTGACAAATGAATTTGATTTTAAAGACTCGGTTCTATTGTATCCTAATCCTGCTTCAGATGAGATTTCGGTTGATTTTTCTAATAATGAATCGGTTACAAACGCAACTTTTTTCAATGCAACGGGACAAAAAGTAAAAGAAACTTCTAGTCAGAAAACGTGGGACATATCTAAATTTGAGACAGGTGTTTATTTTATAAAAGTAGCAACCATAAAAGGAGAAAAACTATTTAAATTTATAAAAAAATAAGTTGCTTTTATAGTTTATAAATCGGCGTTGTTTTTTATTTAGTCTTCGCTGATTTGCATTCAAAAAACGGAGTGTTCTATATAATTCATTTGTTTTAGGATGTTGTTTTTGAATTGCCCTAACGATTCGTTTCTTAGAACAAATAGGCTCACCTCAGCGAGAATATATAGAAAGGAGCCTGCTCTATTTGTCTGACTATTCCAAAAGAAAATCGGGCTGTTTTTATTTTTTTTATTCAAATAATATTAGAAGTAAAAAATTTAGAAATCGTTAAATTTTATTTAATTTGAGTGATTATTCAAATTGAACGCAATAATATTGTAGGAGATATAAACTAGAAAACGTTACTTTTGTGCGTTATTAAAAAATCGGAAATAAAAAATGGAAATCGCAATCAAATTAGGTCAATTTTTACTGAGTTTGTCTTTATTAATCGTTTTGCACGAATTAGGACATTTCATACCTGCAAAATTATTCAAAACCCGAGTAGAAAAATTCTATTTGTTTTTTGATATAAAATATTCATTATTCAAAAAGAAAATTGGAGAAACCGAATACGGAATTGGTTGGTTGCCCCTTGGTGGCTACGTAAAAATTTCGGGAATGATTGACGAAAGCATGGACAAAGAGCAAATGGCTTTGCCTCCAAAACCTTGGGAATTTCGATCAAAACCAGCTTGGCAACGTTTGATAATTATGCTTGGCGGCGTTACTGTAAATTTTATTTTAGCGTTTATAATTTATATCGGAATGGCTTTTGCCTATGGCGATATGTTTATTTCTAATGCTGATTTAAAAGATGGTTTAGCAATTGAGAATAAAGTGATGCAGAAAATAGGTTTTAAGACTGGCGATAAAATTCTAGCGATTGATGGTGCAATTGTTGAAAAATTTGATAATGAAATCAATGCAAAAGTAGCTATGGCAAAACTTGTTTTGATTGAGAGAAGCGGGATACAGCAAAACATTGAAATTCCAAACGATTTTATAAATCAATTGACAACAGCCGAAAAAACTCCCTTAGTTTCTTTGCGAATCCCATTTGTGGTTTCTAGTGTTTCGGACGAATCTTTGAATAAAAATTTGAAACCAAAGGATCAATTTGTGTCACTTGATGGTCAGAAAACAAAATATTTGGACGAGGCAAATTTAGTTTTACAAAGCAAAAAAAACAAAACCGTTATGGCAGTAGTGACGCGAAACAATCAGGAAGTATCATTGCCTGTTGTTGTTTCCAATGATGGAAAACTAGGCATTCGTTTGGGTCGATTATCAATTCCAGAATTAGAAAAACTAGGATATTATAAAGTTAGCAAAGTTGAATATGGTTTTTTTGAATCATTTCCAAAAGGAATCGAGCGAGGAAAAGACCAATTGATTGGTTATGGCAAACAGTTGAAGATGATTTTTAGTCCAAGCACTGGAGCTTATAAAGGAGTTGGAGGGTTTAAGGCTATTTTTGATGTGTTCCCTTCTTCATGGAGCTGGGAAATCTTTTGGAGTATTACCGCTTTACTGTCAATAATGTTAGGTGTTATGAATTTATTGCCAATTCCGGCACTAGATGGAGGTCATGTAATGTTTTTATTATTCGAAATTATAACGCGAAGAAAACCGAGTGATAAGTTCATGGAATATGCGCAAATGACTGGTTTTATATTACTTATAACTTTGGTTTTGTTAGCTAATGGAAATGATATTTATAAAGCGATTGTGGGGAAATAAGTTTTTTTGAAAATTTATCGCAATTTGTTTGCGGAAATTAAATTTCGGCTTATATTTGCAACCGCTTTAAAAGGCAACACGCCTTCCTCCTTAGCTCAGTTGGTTAGAGCATCTGACTGTTAATCAGAGGGTCCTTGGTTCGAGCCCAAGAGGGGGAGCAAAACAAAACCCGATACGAAAGTGTCGGGTTTTGTTGTTTCTATTCAATAAGAAATGACTCTTCAACAAATTATCATGTTTGTTTTTTATTTTTGTTTAAAATGACGTCTAAATGTCGGTAATTTGTCAAAC
>CAIJXW010000042.1 GCA_903824755.1 uncultured Bacteroidota bacterium
AAGCATTAGGCGAATAGAATTAGCAACAACTTGAACAGAAATATTATAATCCGTCCCTGCTGTTATTAAATTTGCAGTGGATTGTGTTGCAAAAGACTGGCCATTATCTAATCTGCCATAAATTTGGAGCCTCCCAAGATTATCTAAATATAATGCAAGACCTCTTCCTCCTGTGTTTAATATAAAAACTGTACCTGAGCTTACAGGTAATGTTGTGACATTTATTTTCAAATCTACTTGAAATGAAGCTGCATTAAGCGAAGAAATATCAGGAATTTTTAATGAGTTAGTACTGCTAGATAGTGCATCAGTACAAATAGTTGTTGCATTTAACGTTGCTGCGGTTGATCCAAAAGAAGCATTCCCAAATGCACCAATTGTAGGTGCCAATGAATTATTAAAATTATACTCAGCAATAACAGTCTGTCCACTCACAAAATGGCAACTAAACAATACTAACAAAGTGCTTGCAAAATGAACTATTGGTTGCTTAATCGAACGTGAGAAAAAATTATTTTTCGTCATTGTGCTATAATTGTTTAAAATAAAATGGTTTATGAGTTGCGAGGAAAATTGTACTTGCATTGACATCTTTTTGTTTTTGCTATTGGTAAAAAACCAATTCAAAATTTTTGTTTTTTTGACTAATTAACCCCACCTGCAGCTAATTTGAATATCTCCTGAAGAGGAGGCGGTTCTCCCGATCCATTCTTGTTTGGTCGAAGAAATCAAAGAGAATTTAGTTTTACATAATGAATGTAGCTTCTCACTATCGGATATTGCGTTACATACGAATCAAAATCAATACTCAAAAAATACTTATTCTTTATAATTATTTGATTTTAAGAGTTTTATGAATTCTGTTTTTTGAAGAATTATGAAACTATTCAAATCAATAACCTATTCATATGGATATGGTTAAAAAAGGAATCGTTCAAGTCGTTCACAAGTTTGCCGTTAACTTCTTCCTTATTTCATGAAAAATGGCGCGTCAATTTTTTGTCATTTTTCAGTTTTTATTACAGCCTTCAAAACGAAAAACAAAGAAATCACGACTTCAAAAAACGATAGGTATCGTGTGAAAAATCACTACTCTAAAAATACTCTTTACGTATTTTGGACTGTACGAAGTACCTGCCTGCGGTAGGCAGGCTCTGCGTCTTTGCGAGAATCAAAAAATCCGCCACAGCGGGTAATTGGCCTGCCCGCCGCGGCGGGTACTTAGTACACCTTCCTACTTCTCTTCCACCGCGATCAGCTGTGCGACCAAATTGTCTTCTGGTCCAAGCCCCATTTTCTTTCGGATCGAGAAGCGGGTGTTTTCGATGGTTCGCGCGCTTTTATTGAGCACTTCCGCCAATTCCTTTGTGGATAAGTTGAGCCGCAAGTAAGAACACAACTTCAATTCGGTAGGTTTCAAGTCCGGATAGGCCGCCAGCAAATTCTTGTAAAAGTCACCATTGGATTCCGTAATGCGGTTATCCAGCTCAGAATGTAGATACTCAAAGGTTTCCCGCTTGACTCCATTTCCTTCCTCATCTACCAGCAAGCCTGAGGCAGTCTGCTCGTCCAAGAGCTTTTTAATCTGTAGGATATGTAAGGCCTGTGCAGTCAACTCCATGTCTTTAACTTGAATTGTTTTGCTCATTGCCTCACGTTCGGCTTTTGCAATCAATTTTTCGTTCAGAAATCGTTTTTGTCGATAAAGCGCGAATATGATAAGACCAAGTATCCCAATACCCGCAGCCAGAAGCCAAAGCGTGGACTTAAGGTTTTGGGACTCAAGGTTCAAAATCTCGTTTTGAGTTTTTTCATTCTGAAATTTTTCTTGTAGGGCCTGCACTTCTTTTTTCACGGACTCGGACGCCAAAGAGTCCTGTATGGCAGCTGCCACTACAGATTGAGCGTATGCTTCCTTGTAATTGTTCGTGTCGCGAGCCAGCCAGGATAGTCGCTCCAGGACCAAGCCCTTCTCCTTGG
>CAIJXW010000043.1 GCA_903824755.1 uncultured Bacteroidota bacterium
GCAAAACCGCTCGGATGGTGAAATTGGTAGACACGCTGGACTTAAAATCCAGTGAACAGCAATGTTCGTGCGGGTTCAAGTCCCGCTCTGAGTACAAAAAGCTTCAAACTATGTTTGAAGCTTTTTTATTTTATTACTATTATTTTATGGCAACTTTTGTTATTAGTAAAAGATTTGACGATTATTATAAATTTGTATTCACTTCCCGAAAAGGGAAGGCAATATTTACGAGTTTTCGGTATGAGTTAAAATTTGAATGCGAGGAGGGAATAGAATATTTTAAAAATTCAATAGAAACCGTAACTTTTCTAAAAGTAAAATCTCCAGGAGGAAAATTCTTTTTTAAAATAATGTTGGAAGATATTCATTTTGCAACAAGTCGAAAATACACTACTGAATTATTGTTGCAAAAAGGAATTGAAGAAATACAATTGCACAGTCAAAAATCGGAAGTTTTAGACTTTACTTCCAATGATTTTGTTTTTAATAAAGAAAAATTATAGCAACACATTTCAATTTCATCGGGCTACTTTAAATACAAATAACAAACTCCGAATCGTTTTATAGTTTTATCTACAACTACCTTCAGAACTATCTTTTTTTAAATTTTAAGCATAAAAAAAGCCACGCATTGCGTGGCTTTGAAATTTTTTAGAAACTAATTTCTAATTATTTTGCAGCAGGAGCTTCAGCAGCAGGAGCAGCTTCAGCAGCTGGAGCAGCAGTTGTGTCAGCAGCAACAGCAGCAGTATCAACAGCAACAGCAGTTGTGTCAGCCATAGGTGCTACTTCTTCTGCAGGAGCTTCAGCTTTTTTACAAGAAACAGTTGCCAAAACAGCAACAAATGCTAAACTTAAAAGTACTTTTTTCATCTTACTTAATTATAAAGGTTAATTATTAATTCGAGGCAAAGATATAAATTTTTTAATAGGTAAAAATTAAAATTTAATTTTTTTTAAAATTTAATCCTTGCAACTTTAATATTCTTAACAATTACTGTGCCAAAATCATAAAATTATATTAAAAAACATGATTATTCTCATTAACTGCTTCTATTTGCCTTTTTTTATTCTATTTTTTGTCTGATTTATTTTATTTTTTGGGTGAACTAATTTTAATTCTTCGATTAAGTTATTTGCTCCCGCATATTTATCGATGATAAATAAAACAAATCGAATATCGACCATTACATTTCTGCAAATGCTTGGGTCATAATATATATCACTCATTGTTCCTTCCCAAACTCTATCAAAATTCAATCCAATTAGGTTTCCATTGGCATCAATCGCTGGACTTCCAGAATTTCCCCCTGTGGTATGATTTGTTCCAATAAAGCAAACGGGCATTTTTCCGTTTTCGCCATATTGTCCATAATCTTTACTTTTATATAAGTCCAATAACTTTGCAGGAACATCAAATTCATAATCACCTGGAATGTATTTTTCAATTGCTCCGTCCAAATATGTTACGGGCATATATAAGGTAGCGTCTTTTGGAGCATATCCTTTTACCTTTCCATAAGTAACTCTCAATGTGCTGTTTGCGTCTGGAAACATTCGTGAATTTTTATTTAATTCTAATTGAGCTTTCATATAGGTGCGTTGCAAAGCCGTAATTTTTAAATTTATTTCATCATATTTTGGTGCTACATCTTTCAAATATTTATCGGCCATTTTTTTTATTAGAATATAACCCTTATCGGAATTTAATTTTTCAAATATTGCTTTTGAATCTCCAGAAAGTAAACCTTGAAGCCCGTCAAGTCGAACTAATTTGGATTCTCCATAAATTTCATCTGCTAATTTTTCGGCATTAATTTCCAATAAATTAGAAGGCAAATATTCTGATGGCACTTTTAAAGCATATAAATTAATGAGTTTCTCAAAAACCTTTTTATCTACATTTGCATTAAAATCTTTATAGAAATCAACCAATCCAGTCAATAAATTGTTTTTTCTATCCATAAATGCTTGTTCTCCTTTTGTTGTGTAAACTTGTTCTAATAAATACAATTTATAGCCAACACTCAATAATTCTGTGTTTCTTAAAGCCACTTCCGAAAAATAATCTCTTGCTAACGCAAAAGGGGCTATTTCTATATAATTTTTTTCGAAATCAGACAATAAATTTCCGTACTCTTCTTGTTTTCCAGCTTTTAAAACCTTGTCTTGAAATGTTTTTTCTTGTTTCAATTTGATAGCAATAGCATCAGATTTTTTTAGACCCTGAGTTTCACCGATCCATTTTTTCCAATAATTAGCAATACTAGCATATTTCGAAGCATATTGAATTTTGATTGCATTGTCTTTTCGCATGAAACCATCAGCTACTTTTAATGCTTGATCTCTAATTTCGATTTTAGCAGGATTCAATTCGTTTACAATTTGGGCTATTGCTACTGCTGGTAAATATTCATTTGTTTTTCCAGGATAGCCAAATACCATCGTAAAGTCGTCTTCTTTTATTCCGTCTAATGATACTGGTAAAAAATGTTTTGGGGTATATGGCACATTTTCCTTCGAATAATTTGCAGGTCGATTGTTCTTGTCTGCATAGATTCTAAACAATGAAAAATCTCCTGTGTGGCGGGGCCAAACCCAGTTATCAGTGTCTGAACCAAACTTTCCAATCGAACTTGGTGGCGCCCCAACAAGACGAACATCTTTGAAGGTTTCAGTCACAAAAAGCATATATTGATTGCCTTCATAAAACGTTCTTATCTTGTTTTCTTGCCAATTTTCTTTTGGTAAAGAAATGCTCAATGCTGAAATATTTTCCTGTATTTTCTTTTGTTTTTCTGCTTCAGAAGTTAAATTTGACGTGCCTTCGATTACTTTTGAAGTTACATCTTCAATTTTCACGATAAAGGTCACTACTAAATTTTCGTTAGGCAATTCTTCTTCCATTTTATATGCCCAAAACCCATTTGTTAAATAATCATGATCTAAAGTGGAGTGATTTTGAATGGCATCAAACCCACAGTGATGATTGGTTAATAATAACCCTTTTGGCGAAATCACCTCCGAAGTACAGCCTCCATTAAAATGTGGGACGGCATCTTTCAAACTCGATTTGTTTACAGAATAGATATCAGAGGCACTCATTTTCATACCAAGATTTTTCATCTCTGTTTCGTTCATTCCTTCTAAAAGTGATGGAATCCACATGCCTCCCTGTTGGGCTTTGGCCTGAATGACAAATAATAATAGTAGTATTTTTAGATAGTTCATCATAATAATTAATTAGTTTTTTTAGTGTTAATATAGTTCAGCACATGAGCGGTAGCTCCTTTGTTCATTTCTACAAAAGTACTACAAATGTGTCCTTTTTCATTTCTTATATCTTCGTTTTTTATTAGTGTTTCTAATGCGTCAAGTAATGATTCTCCATCATTAATCGAAATACAACCCCCCATATTTACTAGTGCTATTGCTTCGGAAAAATGCGAAAAATTAGGGCCAATAATTATTGGAACACCAAAAGTTGCTGGTTCCAAAATATTGTGAACACCTGGATTTCCAAAACCGCCACCTACATAAGCAATATCAGCATAACTATATATTTTGGTCAAAATCCCAACTACATCAATTATAAACACATCATATTCTGCAAGAGAATGAGTGCTGTTTTCTGTAAAAAGCACCGTTTTTTTAGTAATAGAGTTTTTTAATTCCTGAATTTGTTCAGGGTTAATATTATGCGGTGCAATAATAAACTTCAAAGGAATTTTTGTTGAATTGATGAAGTCAACCAAAAAACTTTCGTCTTTTGGCCAAGAACTTCCTACTACAATTGTCATTGTATTATTTTTGAATTCAGCAATATAATCTAGTGAATTATCGCGTTCTAAAATGGCAGAAACCCTATCAAACCGGGTGTCTCCAGAAACAGTAACGTTTTGCTTTCCTAATTTTAATAATAACTCTTTTGTAGAACTGTTTTGCACAAAAAAATGTTCAAAAGCATCTAAACTTTTTCTATAAAAACCACCATACCATTTAAAAAAAGCATGATTTTCTCTAATAATTCCAGAAACGAGATAGACTGGTATTTGCTTCTTTTTCAGCTCATTCAAATAATTTGGCCAAAATTCATATTTTATAAAAAATGCCATGTCTGGGCGAACAATATCAAGAAATTTTCTAACATTTCCTTTTGTATCTAATGGCAAATAAACGGTAACATCTGCAATCGTATTGTTTTTCCGAACTTCATAACCAGAAGGCGAAAAAAAAGTCAAAACAATTAAATGGTTTGGATATTTGCTTTTTATTTTTTCCATTAATGGTAAGCCTTGCTCATACTCTCCCAAAGAAGCAGCATGAAACCAAATCATTTTATCGTAGGCTCTAATTTTTGATTTCAAAATCCCAAAAGTAGCGTTTTGACCCTCTACTAGCAGTTTTATTTTGGGATTAAAAGAGGTCATTATTTTCAGAAAAAAATCAGAAAAAATAACCAATAAATTATAAATATAAAACATAGTCCAATTTTTTGTGTCGCTAAATTACATCACTTTATAGAATTTTCATTGCAATAACTCATTAAATAACTATTTTTGTAATTCGTTTTACAAAAAAAGGCTTTTAAAAGTAACTAGAACACCAAATTTAACCTCTATTATTGATGAAAAAAATTCAAATGGTTGACTTAAAAGGTCAATATGATAAAATAAAAGAAACTGTAAATAATTCTATCCAAGAAGTTTTAGATACAAATACCTATATAAATGGACCACAAGTTCAACAATTTCAAAAAAACTTAGAAGAATATCTAGATGTAAAACATGTTATTCCATGTGCAAACGGAACAGATGCGCTGCAAATAGCAATGATGGGATTAGATCTAAAGCCTGGTGATGAGGTAATTACGGCCGATTTTACATTTGCCGCAACCGTAGAAGTGATTGCTTTATTGCAACTAACGCCAGTATTAGTTGATGTTGATTTTGTGAATATGAATATATCTATCGATGCTATAAAAAAAGCAATTACCCCAAAAACTAAAGCTATTGTTCCCGTTCATTTATTTGGACGAGCCGCAAATATGGAAGCAATAATGAATATTGCAAAGGAGCATAATCTATTCGTAATCGAAGACAATGCCCAAGCAATTGGAGCAAATTGTAAATTTTCTGATGGGACAAAAAAGAAAGCAGGAACAATTGGACACGTAGGGTCAACCTCTTTTTTTCCTTCAAAAAATTTAGGTTGCTATGGAGATGGAGGGGCAATATTCACTAATGATGACGCACTAGCACACAAACTTCGAGGCATTGTGAACCACGGAATGTATGTTCGTTATCACCACGATGTTGTAGGGGTAAATTCACGTTTAGACAGTATTCAAGCCGCAGTTTTGAATGCAAAACTTCCTTTTTTAGATCAATATAATGTTGCACGTCAAAATGCTGCTCGAAAATATTCGGCTGCTTTTCAAGATCATAAAAATATTATTGCACCATCAATTTGTGATATTTGTGATTGCCATGTTTTTCATCAATATACATTAAGAATTATAGATGCAAACCGAGATGGACTCATGCAACACTTGCTAGACAAAGGGATTCCATGTGCAATTTATTATCCAATTCCATTGCATGCTCAAAAAGCATATTTGGATTCAAGGTATAAAGAAGAAGATTTTATAGTTACAAATAAGTTGGTTCAAGAAGTTATTTCGCTGCCAATGCACACTGAATTGGACGATGAACAAATTAAATTTATTACGGATTCAGTATTAGAATACCTAAAATAATTTTTTTGATTCTGCTTTAAGAACTCAGCCAAAAAATATTTTAAAGTAAAGCAATCCGTTTTTAATAATCAAAATTCACGAAACCATTAATTTCAACAAAATGAAAATATTAGTAACAGGAGGATTAGGATTTATTGGTTCGCACACGGTTGTAGAACTTCAAAATGAAGGGTTTGAAGTTGTAATAATTGATAATCTGTCAAACTCAGCATTGGAAGTATTGAAAGGAATTGAAGCAATTTCGGGGAAAAAGCCAATTTTTGAAAAATTAGATTTACGAGAAAAATCAAGCGTTAAAGAATTATTCAACACTCATAAAGATATTGAAGGAGTCATTCATTTTGCAGCTTCAAAAGCTGTTGGCGAAAGCGTAGAAAACCCATTATTATATTATGAAAACAACATTAATTCATTAGTGTATTTGCTTCAAGAATTACAAAAAAAACCAGAATCAAATATAATATTTAGCTCTTCTTGCACTGTTTATGGTCAAGCCGACACAATGCCAATCACCGAAAATGCACCAATAAAAACCGCAATGTCTCCCTACGGAAATACAAAGCAAATAGGAGAAGAAATCATTAGGGATATTGTCAAAGTAACTAACATTAACGCCATTTTATTGCGATATTTTAATCCAATAGGGGCACACCCATCGGCCGAAATTGGCGAGTTGCCTATCGGAGTTCCTCAAAATTTAGTTCCGTTTATCACTCAAACAGGAATAGGACTTCGAACAGAGCTCTCGGTTTATGGAGACGATTACCCTACTCCTGATGGAACGGCAATTCGTGATTATATCCACGTAGTAGATTTGGCGAAAGCCCACACAATAGCAATGCAACGATTATTAGCCAAAAAAAACAAAGAGAAAATAGAAATTTTTAATCTTGGAACTGGAACAGGAAGCTCTGTTTTAGAAGTAATTCAAGCTTTCGAAAATATATCTGGGCAAAAATTACCCTACAAAATAGTAGATAGGCGAGAAGGAGATATTATTTCTGCCTATGCAAACACGGATAAAGCGAATGAAATACTGGGTTGGAAAGCCCAATCATCACTTCAAGACGCGATGAAAAGTGCCTGGAAATGGGAGCAAAAAATTAGAAAATAAGTTCAATAAAAAACCCAAATTATCAATAAATAATTTTGGTTTTTACTTTATAAAAAAAAACTATTTACGCATTTGCGGTTACTGCTTCTCGATCAATTTTGTTCACTAATCCCGACAGGACTTTTCCAGGGCCAACTTCTGTAAACAAACTCGCACCATCTTTTATCATTTGCTGTACGGATTGCGTCCATTTAACGGGAGCAGTAAGTTGTATTATCAAGTTTTTCTTAATTTCATTTGGGTCGGAAACCGCATTAGCAGTTACGTTTTGATAGACAGGGCAAATTGGGTTGGAGAAAGTAGTAGCCTCAATCGCCGCTGCCAATTCTGCCCTTGCAGGCTCCATCATAGGTGAGTGAAATGCGCCGCCAACGGGCAACAGTAAAGCTCTTTTTGCACCTGCAACTTTCATTGCTTCACAAGCCGCTTCAACCGCAGAAAACTCTCCCGAAATCACCAATTGACCAGGGCAATTATAATTTGCAGCAACCACAACTCCATTTATAGCAGCACAAATTTCTTCGACAATTGCATCTTCAAGTCCCAAAACCGCTGCCATTGTCGAAGGTTTTACTTCACAGGCTTTCTGCATTGCCAAAGCTCTTTTTGAAACCAATCTCAAACCATCTTCAAATGATAAAGTGCCATTTGCAACTAAAGCGGAAAATTCACCTAACGAATGTCCTGCAACCATTTCTGGTATAAAATCGGCTAGTGTTTTTGCCAATATCACCGAGTGTAAAAATACTGCGGGTTGCGTCACTTTGGTTTCTTTTAATTCTTCGGCAGTTCCATCAAACATAATATCCGTTATCCGAAAACCCAAAATTTCGTTTGCCTTTTCAAATAATTCTTTTGCCAAAGCGGAATTTTCATATAGGTCTTTGCCCATTCCTGTAAATTGAGCTCCCTGCCCTGGAAAAACATATGCTTTCATCTTTTTTAATTTTATAATTATAAGGTTTGCAAAAATAGTATTTTTTTTATGAGCAAATCAACTCATTTCCATTGGTGATAGCTAGAAAAAAGTTCTTTTTTTTTTCTAATAATTGATTTTTACTAAATCCGCCGCCTTTTTTGCGCTTTCAACAATTTCTTCAATTGGAGTTTCTAAATTATCATAAACTAGCGAAACTCCCATTCGGCGATAGGGACGAGCGGTTGGTTTGCCAAAAATTCTAAAATCGGTTTTAGGCAAACAAGCTACATTTTCTAATCCAGTATATGTTGGATTATTAGAATTTTCAGAGGCTAAAATAACGGCACTTGCTCCAGCCTTTTCTAGTGTAATTTCAAAAATAGGCAAACTCAGAATGGCTCGTAAATGCAGCTCGAATTCATTGAAATTTTGTGTCCCTGCAAGTGTTACCATTCCAGTATCGTGAGGTCTTGGCGATAGCTCAGAAAAATAAACGCCGTCATCAGTCAAGAAAAACTCAACTCCAAAAAGCCCTGCTCCTCCTAGTGCATTTGTCACTTTTTCAGCCATATTCTGGGCTTCAGATAAATCCTTGTCAGAAATCCTTGCTGGTTGCCAGCTCTCTCGATAATCGCCTCTTTCTTGTCTATGCCCAATTGGCGAACAAAACAAAGTAGGGTTATTATTTTGTGAAATAGTCAAAAGTGTAATTTCTGAATTGAATTTTACAAATGCTTCAACAATCACCTCTACCACATCACCTCGAGAGCCTTCGACTGCATAACTCCAGGCTTTTTCAATATCATCTTTGGTTTTAATTGTTGATTGCCCTTTTCCAGAAGACGACATCAGGGGTTTTACTACGCATGGAAATCCAACATCCGAAACGGCATTTCTTAATTCAGTTGCTGTTGTAGCATACCGATAATTTGCGGTTTTCAATCCTAATTCTTTTGCTGCCAAATCCCGTATGGCCCTTCTGTTCATAGTGAAATTTGCCGCTTTTGCGGAAGGAACTACCGTAAATCCTTGTTTTTCATACTCATAGAAGCGTTCAGTTCGAATAGCTTCAATTTCGGGAACAATAAAATCTGGTTTGTGTTTTGCAACTATTCTATCTAATTCGGCACCATCTAGCATATTTATCACTTCAAAGTCATGAGCCACTTGCATGGCGGGTGCATTTTCATAATGATCTACGGCAATCACGGTTTGCCCAATTCGTTGTGCCGCAATAACAAATTCTTTTCCTAGTTCGCCCGAACCTAAAAGTAGTATTTTCATGTAATAAAAAAGTTTAAAATTTAAAGTTTAAGGTTGTCAAACTTTAAACCCTAAACTTCAAACTCATTTAATTGTAGCGTTTTTTATGCGACCGCTGCTTTTATTCTTCGCAATGCTTCTGTCAATAAATCTTCGCTAGTAGCATAAGAAAAACGAATGCAGTCTGGATTTCCAAAAGCATCGCCAGTTACTGTGGCCACGTTTGCATGGGATAAAAGATACATCGAAAAGTCATTTGCATCTTTAATAAAAGTTCCATTTAAAGTTTTTCCGAAAAAATAAGAGACATCTGGAAAAACATAGAAAGCACCCTCTGGAACGTTGATTTTTATACCTGGAATTTCTTTTAAAAGACCAACAACCAAATCTCTACGTCTATGAAATGCTTCCACCATGTGTTTCAAAACAATTGGATCAGCGTCAACAGCAGTAATTGTGGCTCTTTGGGCAATAGAATTTGCTCCGCTAGTAACTTGGCCTTGAATTTTTATACAGGCTTTTGCAATAAATTCAGGAGCTCCTATATAACCAATTCGCCACCCCGTCATTGCAAATGCTTTTGCAACGCCATTTACGGTTATTGTTTTTTCAAACATACCAGGAATTGAACCAATACTACAAAATGTACCCGAAAAATTAATGTGTTCATAAATTTCATCGGCCACAACATATATATTTGGGTATTTTTCTAAGACTTTTGCTAATGCCGTTAATTCTTCCCGATTATAGACAGAACCACTAGGATTGCAAGGAGAACTGAACCACATCATTTTAGTTTTTGGCGTTATAGCCGCTTCCAGTTGTGCGGGTGTAATTTTGAAATCACTATCAATAGAAGTAGGAACTTCGATAGGAATTCCTCCAGAGAGTTTAATTATTTCAAAATAACTAACCCAATATGGTGCTGGCAAAATTACCTCGTCACCGTCATTCAACATAACTTGTGCAATATTATATAAAGATTGTTTTGCACCAGTAGAAACTACAATTTGTGATGGTTTATAATCCAAATTGTTGTCCCTTTTAAATTTTCTACAAATAGCTTCTTTTAATTCTAAATAGCCTTCAACAGGAGAATAGGTGCTATAATTTTCGTCAATAGCTTTTTTTGCGGCGTCCTTAATAAAGTCGGGAGTATTGAAGTCGGGTTCCCCTAAGCTTAAACTAATTATGTCTTTTCCTTGTGATTTTAATTCTCTGGCTAAAGCAGCCATTGCTAATGTTTGCGATGTTGATAAATTATTTATCCTGTCAGAAAGTGGGTTCATTAGTTGTAAAGGTTGTGTTGTTTTAATTAAAGTTATTTATGCTATTAATGCTGGATTTGTTCCTAAATCTTTTAGATGTTTGAAGTGAGCAATTACAGCACTTCTCATTGATTTATATTCATAATATGGCAAATTACATTCCTGAGCGGTTTGTTTTACAATTTTTGCAATTTTGCCATAATGAACGTGACTGATATTTGGAAAAATATGATGCTCTATTTGATGATTTAAACCTCCTGTATAATAGTTGATTAGCCAGTTTTTTGGAGCAAAATTAGTAGTAGTATATAATTGATGAATCGCCCAAGTATTTGCTATTTCACCATTTTCGTCTGGGCTAGGATTTGTAGTTTCTTCGACTACATGTGCTAATTGAAAAACGATGCTCAATATTAATCCAGCTGTATAATGCATTACAAAAAAACCAATTAAGACTTGCCACCAAATGATTCCAAGTACCATCGGAATTACTATCCAAACCCCAAAATAAATCACTTTTGTTATTACTAATGTTGTCCATAAAGTTTTAGGACTTTTAGCATCTCCATAAGATAGTTTTCTTTTCAAATAGGCTTTCATCTGCTTAAAATCAGTAGTTAAAGCCCAGTTAAATGTCAATAATCCATATAGAAAAATAGAATAATAATGTTGAAATTTATGAAAATTATACCACTTCGCATCTTTGGTAAATCGAATTACCCTTCCTGCATCTAAATCTTCATCATGACCTGGGATATTGGTATATGTATGGTGCAAGACATTGTGTTGAACTTGCCAATTATAGACATTTCCAGCCAAAATATAGATGCTTGACCCCATTATTTTATTTAGCCATGGCTTCGAGGAATAGGAACCATGATTTCCGTCATGCATCACGTTCATTCCAACACCTGCCATGCCAATACCGATTACGATACTAGAAAGCAAATGCAACCAAAAAGGCATATTTAATGTTAATATTAGAAAATAAGGAGTTAAGAAAAGCGAAAACATTACTATGGTTTTCAAGTGTAGTTTCCAATTCCCAGTTTTTTTTATATTATTGTCTTTAAAATAATCGTTTACGCGAGAATTTAAAGTTCTAAAAAACTTCATTGAGTCGTTTCTAGAAAAAGTTGGAGCAGTAATATTCATATAAAAATGATTGAATTTTCATCAAAGATAATTAATATATAAATTTATAAACCTAAAAAGCAGTTAAATATTTCAACGTTTAATTCATTACTTTTGTCGAAAACTTTATTAATGGAAGAAATTATTGCTTATTTTCCAAATTTGACTGAGATTCAACAGAAACAATTCCGTCAATTAGAGGTACTTTATTTTGATTGGAATTCAAAAATTAACGTTATTTCTCGCAAAGATATCGACCAATTATATATCAAACATGTGCTTCATTCATTGGCAATAGCCAAAATTCAAAAGTTTGAACCTGGAACTTATGTTTTGGACGTTGGAACTGGTGGTGGTTTTCCTGGAATCCCCCTGGCTATTCTTTTTCCTGAAACCCGTTTTTATTTGATTGATGTAATTCTGAAGAAAATAAATGTTGTAAAAGCCGTAGCCGAAGCCTTGGAACTAAAAAATGTTAAAGCTGAACAAATTAGAGCCGAAAATGTAAAAGGTGATTTTGATTTTATCGTTAGTCGTGCCGTAACCAACATGCCTGATTTTGTTTCTTGGATTAAAAATAAAATAAAAAAACAGCAAAAACACGAACTTAAAAATGGGATTCTGTATCTAAAAGGTGGCGATTTATCTCAAGAATTGGAGCGTTTTCCTGAAGCAACAGAATATAATATTTCTGATTTCTTTGCCGATGAATTTTTTGAAACTAAAAAAGTAGTTCATTTACCACTGAAGTTCAAGTCGTAAATTTATAGTTTTATATATCGATTTTTTTAAATAAAAAAAAGCCAAATCAAAATTCTGATTTGGCTTTTTCTGTTAATTAAAATAATTTATTCTCCCAAAAACGGATATCTATAGTCCTCTGGAGTTACAAAAGTTTCTTTAATTGTTCTTGGCGAAACCCAACGCAATAAATTCAATGAAGAACCCGCTTTGTCATTTGTTCCGGAGGCTCTAGCCCCGCCAAATGGTTGCATTCCAACTACTGCACCTGTCGGTTTGTCGTTGATATAGAAGTTTCCAGCAGCATTCTGCAACGCAACAGTTGCTTGTTCAATTGCATATCGATCTTGACTGAAAACGGCGCCTGTTAAAGCATATTCAGAAGTTTCGTCAACTAGTTTTAGAGTAGTTTCCCAAGTGTCATCTTCATATATATAGATAGTCATTACGGGCCCAAATAATTCGGTTTCCATAGTAGAATATTTTGGATTTGTAGTCACAATTACTGTGGGTTCAACAAAATATCCTACCGATTTATCATAGTTTCCGCCAATAATAATTTCGGCATCAGTATCCTTTTTTGCTTGATCAATATAGCGAACTAATTTATCAAATGAGCCTTCGTGAATTACTGCTGTAACAAAATTTCCTAAATCTTCGGGCGAACCCATTTTCATTGATTTTATATCGGTTATTAATTGAGCTTTTATTGAAGGCCAAAGACTTTTTGGCAAATAAGCTCTAGAAGCTGCCGAACATTTCTGCCCTTGAAATTCAAATGCACCTCGAGTTATCCCAGTGGTTACTTGTTTAATATTGGCACTTGGGTGAGCAATTATAAAGTCTTTCCCGCCTGTTTCTCCAACAATTCTTGGATAGGTTTTATAGTGATGAATATTTGTTCCTATTTTTGCCCAAATAGCCTTGAATACATGTGTTGACCCAGTAAAATGGACTCCAGCAAAATCGCGACTTTCAAGAACTGTATTTGTAATCATTTCGGCATCTCCAAAAACTACATTGATTACACCGTCTGGCACTCCCGCCTCTTTGAAAACATCAATAATTATTTTTGCCGAAAAAACTTGACTATCACTTGGTTTCCAAACCACAACATTTCCCATCATGGCAGCACTTGCAGGTAAATTTGCAGCAATTGCAGTAAAATTAAAGGGTGTAATTGCATATACAAAACCCTCCAATGGGCGATATTCCAAACGGTTCCATACCGATGAATCCGAATTGGGCTGATCGTTATAAATTTGGGTCATGAATTCGACATTAAATCTCAAAAAGTCTATCAATTCACAAGAAGCGTCAATTTCTGCCTGATGAACGGTTTTGGATTGAGCAATCATTGTGGCGGCATTTATTTTTGCTCTATATGGACCTGCAATTAGTTCGGCGGCCTTCAAAAATATTGCTGCACGTTGCTCCCAAGCCATATTTGCCCAGACATTTCTTGATGCCAATGCACTTGAAATGGCTTTTTCTATATGTGTTTTTTCTGCTAAATGATAGGTTCCTACAATGTGTTTATAATCGTGAGGAGCCGTCATGTTTTGAGTGTTTCCTGTTTTTATTTCTTCGCTTCCAATATATAAAGGAACATCAATTTTTGAGTTCCACATTTCTTTATAAGCAGAAAGAACAGCAATTCTTTCAGGCGAATTTTGGGCATAAGATTTTACGGGTTCGTTTACCGCTTTCGGAACATGAAAAAAGCCTTTTAGCATAATATTTTTTATTTGAATTTATAGAATAGGTAGTGTTTATATGTTTTATTTTTTACAAAAGTACAAATCAAAAACATATAATTTGTAGTTTATCATTTAGAAAACAAAATATATAAAAAGGGAGGTTTAATTTAGTGCATAAGGGGCGCTAAGTCTGAAAGAAGGAACAACTACCCGAAAATTTCGAGTGGTTGTAAAATTAATCATATTAAAATAACCTCGCATCGCACCAAATGGTGACGAAAGCAAACAGCCAGAACTGTATTTGTGAGATTCTCCAGGTTTTAATACTGGTTTTTTTCCAATAACCCCTTCACCATCAACAATTTCCATACCAGACAATGAGTCAAAAATTTCCCAATGACGCGTGATTAATTGTACCGAATCTTTGCTATGGTTTTCTATTGTTATTTCATAACTAAAGGCAAAGTGCATTTTGTAGTTTTTGAAGTAAGTGCCTTCAAAACTAGTCAAAACTGAAATTTTTATACCTCTTGTAATTTGTGTAACCATGTTCTTGAGTAATGGGATTATTTTACTTTTCCAAATTTACAAATTTTTGTAAATGGTTTTACGTTTCTTTAAAAAAAATTAATTCGTAATGTCTGTTGAGTTTGCAACCCCTTTTCCAATGATTCTGTCATATCGTTTTCCGTTTTCTCGATAATAAACAATTACAAAATAATTGTTTTCCGTTTGAAAATAATTGCCGTCAACGTTATTTTTATAATCTATAGTCCCGCTTTTATCGGCTAGAATATATTGATAATTTGTAAATCCTTGTTTGATGATTATCGCTTTTTCATATAACCCTTTTGATTGGTTATAATCCATTTTGTTCTCGGAACTTAAAGCATAATTATTAAACATTCCGTTGATATAAATGTCTTTGTTTTCATAAAACGGGGCATTTAGACTAAAAAATACCCAGGTATAATCGGATTCTATTTCGCTGTTTTCAGCATTGATACAATTTGGAATAAAGGTTCCGTTAGCATCTGGATAGAAGGTATAGGGACTTTTTCCACGAGCAAAATTGGTATATAGATGCGTGTTGTATAGGCCGCCACTTAAATCGACAGACCCCACATTGTTAGTTCTTGCTTTGGCATCTTTGTTTTCAAAAAATAAAAATTCATTACCCGCCCAAAACTGGGTTTCTGCATCATATTTATAGATTAAATCATTTCCAATTGTATACATTGGTTTTATGTTTGTAATCATAGAATTTATTTGCCCATTTTGCATTAATGCTACTTTCACATTTTGCAACGGACTTTGAAACATTATCGATGCTGATTTTACCGAAAAATCTAAATTTTGCTTTGTGTCGATTGTCTCCATCGTTCTTGCTCTTTTGATTGAAATGGGAACAGTAGCAAAATTTTCGGTGAGCATGAATTTTCTCGAAAAAACAATGTCTCTTTCTTCGTTTAATATGTGTAACATATAATTTCCGCTAACATTAAACTGAGTATTTTTGTTGGGAAGTGACAGCTTATAATGGGAATAAATTTGCAAAGTATTGAATGAATTTGAATAATCTTGAATCCGAATATTATCGAAACCACTGATATATTCGTTTTTTGATAATTCGGAAGGTTTCCAATCATAATTGCAATGAACTATTTCATAATAGTAGTTGGCTTCATTACCATACAAATCATCAAATTGAATTTGAAAACTCTCGTTTAGTCCAAAAAGCGGTATCGTGTTTTGTCCGTTTTGGATAAAGGCCACCGATTTTATATTGAATGGCGGAACGACCTCTTTTTCTACTTGAGAATAGGAAAAGCAGGAAACCAAAAGCAACAATAGAGATTTCAAAAACACATTTTTCATAATTTGATTTTTGTAAATATAAGAAATTATAGCAACCAACAATATAACCAATAAATATGTTTTTTTAATTATTTAAAACAAACTGGAATAATTTCTCCTTTTGCCAAACAATATTTTTCAACTAACTCGTGATTGATTTTATTAGTATAATCTTCTTCAATAACCCGAAATCCTATGCTTCGCAATTTATCAAAATAATCCCGCCCATATATTCTAACATGATCATATTGGCCAAAAATGGCTGCCCGTTCTTTTTGATTCGTAATAGTATCATCAGAAAAAGTAGTAGCTCTGTTTAGATCTTGTGGAATTTGAAAAATCCCCATTCCTCCGGGTTTTAAAACCCGATATAATTCACTCATCGCCTTTGTGTCGTCTGGAATGTGTTCCAAAACGTGATTGCACAATATAATGTCATACGAATTATCCTCAAATGGTAAATCACATATATCAGCCTTCACATCAGCAAGTGGAGAAAACAAATCGGTGGTAGTATAGTCGATATTTTTCTGATTTCTAAATAGTTTATAGAACGCTTGTTCTGGAGCAAAATGAAGGACTTTCTTTTTTTTATTGGAAGAAAAAAAATCAGTTTCATTGTTTAAATACAACCACAATAATCGATGTCTTTCTAACGAAAGCGTACTGGGGGAAAGCACGTTATTGCGTTGATTTCCATAGCCATAAGGCAAGAACATTTTAAAACTTTTTTGGTCTATTGGATCCGTAAATTTATCTCCTTTCAGCAGTAAAGCTAGGATTGGTCGAGCAATATAGCTTAGCCGAATAAGGATTGGACGAGGAATGGTATTGAGGATGAATTTAAACATTTTTTTCATGTCTTTGTCGGAGCTTTTTTATCAAATTATAAAAGGAATTTTTCTAAATTCGTCTTCTTCATTACTCACAATTCCAAGGGCTTTATAGACATAAGCAAAAGTAGAAAGCAGTTCTGGTTTACCGTCAATAATAGCTACATCATGCTCAAAATGGGCAGATGGTTTTCCATCGGCAGTAGTGATAGTCCAGCCGTCTTTGTGCTGTTTTATATTTTTTGTTCCCATATTAATCATGGGTTCAATAGCAACAACCATTCCTTCCAAAAAGAGTTTGCCTCGACCTCGTTTTCCATAATTTGGCATTTCTGGGTCTTCGTGCATTTTCTGACCTAAACCATGCCCAACTAATTCACGAACAACGCCGTAGCCATGACTTTCTGTATATTTTTGAATTGCATTTCCAACATCTTCAACTCGGTTTCCTATTTTAAATTCGCGAATACCTATATATAATGATTCTTTGGTAACTTGTAATAATTTTTTGGTCTCGGGAGCCACTTCGCCAATCTCAAAAGAATAGGCATGATCGCCGTGATAACCATTTTTGAAAGCACCACAATCAACCGAAATAACATCGCCACTTTCTAACGGTATATTATTCGGAATTCCATGAACAACTTGTGCATTAGGGCTCATACAGAGTGAATTAGGAAAACCATATAGCCCAAGAAAACTTGGCACCGCACCATGGTCTCTGATAAATTCTTCGGCTAGTTTGTCTAAATATAGCGTAGTTATGCCAGGCTTAATTTCGCTGGCAATCATTCCTAATGTTTTTGAAACTATCAATGCACTCTCGCGCATAAGTTCAATTTCTTCTCGTGTTTTCTGGATAATCATTTATTTTTTTTGAAAGTGCTAAAATACAATATTCTATTGATTTTGTTTTTTATATAAAAGAATAGTTTCAAAAAGATGTATACTTATAATAACGAGTGTCGGGTCATTGCTGTTGGTTTTTCTATCCCCATTAATTCAAGAATGGTCGGGGCAATATCGCCCAAAACGCCATCATGAATTGTTTTTAACTCCTTGTCGATTAGGATAATTGGGACTGGATTTGTGGTGTGAGCCGTATTTGGACTTCCGTCTGGATTTATCATTGTTTCGCAATTTCCGTGATCGGCAATAAGAAGGGTAGAATAATTGTTTTTTAAAGCTGCCGTAATTACTTTTTCGACACATTTATCTACGGCTTCACAAGCCTTTATTGCTGCATTCATATCGCCTGTATGCCCAACCATATCACCATTTGCAAAATTTAGACATACAAAATCAACTTCTCCTTTTTCTATTTCTGGCACTAATGCTTCTGTTAATTCAAACGCACTCATTTCGGGTTGCAAATCGTATGTTGCCACTTTTGGTGAATTTTTTAATATTCGGCTTTCGCCAAAAAAAGGAGTTTCACGACCGCCCGAGAAGAAGAATGTCACGTGAGGGTACTTTTCTGTTTCGGCAATTCGGATTTGTTTTTTGTTGGCTTTCTCCAAAACTTCGCCTAGTGTTTCTGTGATGTTGTCTTTATTGTAAACTACTTTTACGTTGCTGTATGTCTCGTCATAGTTGGTTAGCGTTACATAATATAAGTTCAATTTATGCATGTTTTGCTCATGAAAATCTTTTTGAGACAATGCCTCTGTTAACTCTCTACCTCTGTCTGTTCGGAAATTAAAGAATAAAACGACATCATTTTCCTGAATAGTTGCAATTGGATTTTCAGCTTCGTCCACCATTATTATTGGGGCTATAAATTCGTCTGTGATATTTTTTTTATAGCTTTCTTCGATGGTATTGATGGCATTTTTTGAATGAGTTCCTACTGCGTTAACTAATAAATCGTAGGCTAATTTTATTCGTTCCCATCGTTTGTCTCGATCCATGGCGTAGTATCTACCTATAACTGTGGCGAGTTTTACGGTTGTTTTTTGTATATAGTTTTCTATATCCTGAATATATTTTTTTCCTGATTTTGGGTCAACGTCACGTCCGTCAGTAAAGGCATGAATATATACTTTTTTCAACCCGAAGTTTTGTGTTGCGTCTATCAGTCCTCGCAAATGTGATGTGTGAGAGTGAACGCCTCCGTCAGAAACAAGTCCCAGAAGATGGACGTTTGTGTTGTGGTCTTTTGCATATTGAAAGGCGTCAACTAAAACGGGTTCGGTGTTTAAAGTTTTGTGTTCTACGGCCAAATTTATTTTGGCTAAATCTTGATATACAATTCGTCCTGCTCCAAGGTTCATGTGTCCCACTTCTGAATTTCCCATTTGGCCCTCAGGCAAACCTACATTTAGTCCGTCTGTTCGGAGTTGTGCATTTGGAAATTTTGAATATAATGATTCTATAAATGGAATGTTTGCGTTGTCGATTGCAGATACTTTTGGGTCTGGAGATTTGCCCCAACCATCAAGAATCATGAGGATTACTTTCTTGTTCATGTTTGCAGTTTAATAGCCCAGATGGCAGTGGAAATCCTTTTTGTTTTTTCTTTAAAAAACAAAAAGATTGAAACGCACAGCTGGAAATAGCTCCAAATTTAAGAAATAAAATTAATGTTTGAAGCGATTATAATCTATAAAATAGCGAAGACTCAATGAAAAAACGTGTCCAAGAGCGTCATTATTCAATAAATTTGAGATGTTTTTCCCAAAATCTTTATTGATAGATTGTTCGAAAGTGTTTGAATTGTTGCGGTATAAGACAGAAAGTTGGCTACCAGGAGCGAACCACCAAGAATAGGAAAGGTCAAAATTCCAGGAGTTATAGTTGGAGTCTTTGTTAGTGATGGCGGTCGATCCAGAATAGTCAGAATATTTTCCGTTATCGTTCAGGGCAAGAAAATTCTTGTTTTCGGAATAGGACCAATATTGACGCACAGACAAATTGATCGTCATCAGACTATTTATGGAATATTTTCCTGCTATCGAATTGGAATAGGTGATCACATTTCTATTGGCAAAGATAATTTCGTTTGCTGTGTTTGGGTTGTTGTCTAGGTCTAAATCTGAGACATTTATATAGCCTTTATTGTTGTTTTGTCTAAAAAAATTGAAGTTATAATTCAATGAAAATTTGTCGTTGAAACGATATCTAGGCCCTATATTTATTCCGTATGAATTTCGGCCAATTTCATTTAGAACGGCTGCAGTTGGGTTGATGTCGAGGGCAAATTTGTAATTATAATTTGACGAAAAATAAATCCAGCCTCCAAATTTTGTAGGAAAAATTACAAATCTGTTTTCTGTTCTTGGTTCATAATAATCGTAGTTTTCAAATGGATTTGCATTGATTCCAAACCCTAAATAGTGATTTTTTTTGTTGGTTAAATTGATGTTCAAATTGATTTGATTGGCTTGTAGTTTTCCTGTTTCTTTTTGAAATTGGGAGAAAACATTGATATTCGTAAAAAACGAGTTTAGGTGTTTTGTTGAGGTTAAAATTCGATAATTGGCATTTCCAAAAAGGCTATAATAATTGGTTTGAAAATTTATTCCAAGGTCGTTATTGTCAAAGTTTTTTGTATTGACATCTCCCCCAATTCCGTATCTAATTTTCCCGCTGGTTTTTCCTAAATTTAAAGACGAAAAGATTCCTTTTTTTATTTCGCCATCATTTATATAACTGTATTTAAAATCGCCCGAAAGGTTGAATGTGTTCTTTTTTGTGTTTAAATCGAACACAATTGCCGAGACGTTTGCATCTCGAAAGCTGCCGTTTCTCGTGACGTTTGTGTTTATTAATGAAACGGAGGAATTTTTGTTAAATCGTTGGTCAAAAACCAACACATTATAGTTTGTTAGAGGCTCAATTTCTACTCTTTTTGTAGCTTGTGTCACTGTGTTTCTGACGGTGACAAAGGTGTCTTCGGTCACCGCATTGAGCACCCCGATTCCTAATCCGTTTTTTGTTCGTCCCGATATTTTTAGTGCATTGATGAGTTTTACATTATTTGGATATTCCTCCACGATTTCATCAGAATTTAGTGTGGGATAGGAGGAAGGGCTTCCGCCAATTCTTCTAGAATATAATAAATTCCCTTTGTTGAACAAGTCTGTTCCTTCGGTAAAAAAAGCTCTGTTTTCGTTAAATTGTTGCTCGAAAGGGCCTAGATTTAGAATTTTTTCGTCAAATTTTGCTTGTCCAAAATCTGGAACCAAAATTGCATCTAGCGTAAACGCATCATTTATTCCATATTTTATATCAAGCCCTCCTTTTATTGTCCCTTTTGTTTTTTGAGTACCACCATCTAAATAAAAAGAAGAATAAGGCATTAAAAATAAACGAGTTGGGGTTTTAATATTTTGAATTCCTTCTAGGTTTCCTGCTTGCTGAATTACATTCCCTATTTTATTATCAATATTTGTCCAGGTATATACTTGATTGTCTCGCTTTATAGCACGGACAAAGTTGATTCCCCACGACTGAATTTTTTCGTCCGAAAAGCGAATTGCAGCATACGGAATCCTCATTTCTACGACCCACCCAAAATCGGTTATTCTTGTTTTGCTTCCCCAAACGGCGTCCCACGAAAAGTCTTCGCCAGTGGTTTCGGTTGCCAAACAATCCGCTTGTGTTCCTGATGCCGTGCAGAAAAATCGAAAATCTTGTTGCCCATCATTGAAGCCATTTATAAATACGCCAAAAGTATCTGTTGTCCCAAAATCATCTCGTTGCGTAATTTCTTTTAAGATTTTATTTGGTTCATTGTCATAGAGCATTGCTCCGATATAGACATATTCATTATTATATATGATTTTTACTTCCGTTTTTTTATCGTTTGAAATAGGCTTTCCATTATCAGGTTCAAACATGATAAAATCCTTAGCGATTTCGGCATTTTTCCAAATCGGCTCATCTAGATTTCCGTCTAAATTAATGGGTTCCGAAACAGGAATTGTGTGCAAGATCTTTTTTTGAGAAAAAGATTTTGAAAACGAAAACAGAAATAAAATAATAATTGCTTTTTGCATTTTTTGGATAAAAATATATTGTAGTATCTATGAAATCTAAAGTCGTTTATTTTTAGCAAAAAGACTGACTTTTATTGATATTGTTACATCATTTAACGTTTATTTTTGATAAAATTTTTTATGGGCCTCTTTTTTTGTAAGCAAAACCTAATAAATTGGGATAGACTGTTAAAAATTCTAGCCTATTATCACATCTTTTTGTTTAAAAAAGCAATTCAATTTGAATAATTATATGTTTTTAACGAAGTTTGAGGTGGTATATTATTTATTATAAGTTATCTGTTTTATTTTATCTAAATCCCAAAGATTTTTTTTTGCATTTATAACGCTCAACTATTTCATATTAAAATAATTACCACCACAATTAGGGGGTGCGTTTGTGATTATTTTAGAAAGTTTGATATTTTTTTCTAAAAAACTTGCATCAAAGCCAACTAATTTTTTATATTTGCACCGTTGTAATGCGAAAGTAGCTCAGTTGGTAGAGCTCCAGCCTTCCAAGCTGGTTGTCGCGAGTTCGAGCCTCGTCTTTCGCTCTAAAATCCTCAAACTTTGTTTGAGGATTTTTTATTTTAAATAGCTAAGGTCACTTCCAGCGGCTATTTCTACGGCCGATTTGTCCTGTTGAAAAAGTCGAGCGAAAAGCGTCCCTCTCAAAGTGATTTTTTCTCCCGAAACATCTAGCCAACTTCCTTCCCTTAGCCCTAAAACGGGAGTTGTGTTGAACTGATGAAACTCGTTTATTCTGGTTTCACGCGTTTCGCCCATGTGTTTAGAATGTTCATTAGAATCCAAAAAATGGGGGTTTAAATTGAATGGAATAATACCCAAAGTTCGAAAACTTGGCGGATATACAATAGGCATATCATTTGTGGTTTGCATAGTTAATCCACAAATATTACTGCCAGCACTTGTCCCTAAATAGGGTGTTCCGTTCTTTATAGAAAGGGCTAAAGCATCAATAATCTTGAAACGATATAACTCGGCAACCAATAAGAAAGTATTTCCTCCTCCTATAAAAATCCCTTCCGCTTCTTGTATTGCTTTCAAAGGATTTTCAAATTCATGAAGGCCATTTACGGACATATTTATTTTGGCGAAAGCCACACCTACCTTTTCTGTATATTCATCATGCGAAATCCCACTTGGCCGAGCATAGGGAACAAATAATAGCGACTTGCAGTCTTTGAAGTGAAGGGCTAATTCGGGCAAAAGATAGTCTAAATATTCTCCTCCAAATAACGTAGAAGTACTAGCTATAATGCATTTTTTCATGTTTTGTTTCATATATTAATTTCAAAGTTACATTTTTATCAGAGAATTTCTCAATATAATTCAACCAACTTTTAACTTTTTATTGGCTTGCCTTTATCATTTAATTTGGGAGGTCTTGATTTACTTTTATACCTTTACAAATCAATGAATTTTTAGCTAATATAATTATGCGGTTACTATTTTTCTGTTTCATTTCGACTTCAATAATTTTAGCTCAAAATAGTGAATCAAAATTAATTCATGGAAAAATTGTTGCTCAAAACGCTCTAGTCGGAAAAATTGACATTGTGAATTTAGTCAATGAGAAAGCTACTTATTCAAACTCAGAGGGTGATTTTTTTATTTTGGCCAAAGTAGGAGATGTTTTGGTTTTAGAATCAAATAATCTTGAGTTTCAAAGAAAAATTATTAGCGAAGACGACCTGTTGGCAAATCCTTTTATTGTCAATATGACCCCAAAAGCAATTGAACTCAATGAGGTTTTAGTTTCAAAAACTGCTTCGGAAGGAACAAGTTTTTTCTCAGGACAAAAAACCTATTCTCCTGCAGAACGAAAATTGCATACGGCAACATCGGGGATTTTGGACGCTCCAATAAACTGGATGACGGGTCGTACCGCAATGCTTAAAAAAGAAGTGATTGTCGAAAAAAAAGAACGACTCCTTAGTCGTGTTTCAGGATTATATAGCGATGATTTTTATACAAAAAAATTAAAAATACCATTTGAATATATTGAGGATTTTCAATATTATATGATAGATGATAAAGATTTTCAAGCGGCTTTGAAGTCAAAAAACAAAACGATGCAATTGTTTCTTGTCTCCAAATTAGCCACAAATTATAGAACGATTATGGCCAATTTTAAATAAAACTGTAAGCCTTTTTAGTTTTGTAAAATAATATAATCTTGTCGAAAAATCTTAGTAACTTTGTGTTTTTAAATTAAAATAATTAATTAATATGTTTGGAATTGGTGGTGGCGAATTAATATTCATTTTGTTTATTGTATTGATGCTTTTTGGGTCTGATAAAATCCCTGAAATTGCTCGAACAATGGGGAAAATGATGGCACAATTAAAAAATGCGACAAACGATTTGAAAAGCGAAATTCAAAAAGGTGCAGACGCAAATGGATTTGACGCAAAATCAATCACAGATATAAAAGGCTCAATTTCGTCAGAAATAAATAAGGCAAAAGAGAATCTATTGAGTGATGATAAAACAACTTTGGATAATCCAGAAATTTCAAAACCAGAAATAGACGAAATCGAAGGACCTATAAAACGGAATTTATAATGCTTGAAAAAATAATAGAAATAGATAAAAATAGCTTTCTTTTTTTATACAATCTTGGCTCTGAACAATTTGATTCTTTTTGGCTAATTATCACACAAAAATTGTCTTGGACGCCCTTTTTTATTTTTATTTTATTTTTATTTCAAAAAAAATTAGGCTGGAAAAATCTAGGTTTTTTTCTATTATTTCTTGGAGCTTTAATTCTAATAAGTGACCAAACGGCTAGTTTTTTCAAAAATCATTTTCATCGCCTTCGACCTTATTTTGACACTTCCTTTGTTGATGTAATTAGAACTTTAAAACACGAACCTGGCCGTTATAGTTTTTTCTCTGGACACGCAACAAACTCAATGGCAACAGCTACTTTCGGGTTTTTGATTTTGAAAAATTATTACAATCGTCCTTACTGGTTATTCCTATTCCCAATCATTTTTGCCTATAGTAGAATATATCTTGGATTGCATTATCCGTTGGATATTCTAACAGGATATGCTTTCGGGGCAACCTATGGATTTGTATTTTATAAATTATATTCAAAATACATACTCAAACTAAACTAAAGTATTCTACTGACTGTCAATCCGTCTCGAATGGGCAGCAAGACAGTTTCTACCCGAGGATCGTTTTTTAGTAATTCATTATATTTTAGAAGGATTTCGGTACTAGAATCATTTTTTTCAAGCGGTTCTAAAACTTTACCACTCCACAACACATTATCAGATAAAATGATGCCGCCTTTATTCATTTTTGGGATAATCATTTCATAATAATTGATATAATTTTCTTTGTCGGCATCGATAAAAACCAAATCAAATTTTGTTTCCAACGTTGGAATTACCAAAAGGGCTTCGCCCAAATGCTGAATTATTTGTGTTCCCCATGGTGATTTATCAAAATATTTTCGCTGAAAATCAACCAATTCTTCTTTGATATCAATGGTGTGAATTTGCCCATTTTCTTGCATTCCTTCACACAGACATAAAGTAGCGTAGCCAGTATAGGTGCCGATTTCAAGTATGTTTTTTGGACGAATCAGCTTTGATAACATACTCAAAACCCGCCCTTGAAAATGGCCGCTCAACATTCTTGGCAACAACACTTTTTGATACGTCTCTTTGTTGAGTTGTGCCAATAACTCTGGTTCGTTTTGCGAATGCCTTTCAATATAATCCTCTAATTCTTCTGAAATAAAATGCATTTTTTATAATTTTCTTCAAAGTTATCAATTTATAAAATAATCAAATCCACAATTTACACTAAATTTGTCCCATGCAAATCGAGAAAAAAGATATTAGGTCATTATCCAAAGAACAATTAAGGGATTTTTTCGTTTCACAAGGCGATCAATCGTTTCGTGGAAATCAGGTATATGAATGGCTGTGGAGCAAAGGAGCCCATAGCTTTGAAGACATGACCAATATATCAAAAGAAACGAGATTGATGTTGCAAACTAATTTTGTTATCAACCATATTAAGGTCGATACGATGCAAAGAAGTGCCGATGGAACCGTAAAAAATGCCGTTAGATTGCATGATGGTTTGATTGTTGAAAGCGTGTTGATTCCAACAAACACCCGAACAACAGCCTGTGTTTCTAGCCAAGTAGGGTGCAGTTTGGATTGCAATTTTTGTGCTACCGCAAGACTAAAACGTATGCGAAATTTAGAACCTGGTGAAATTTATGATCAAGTGATTGCTATTGATAAAGAAAGCCGCCTTTATTATAATCACCCACTCTCAAATATTGTATTTATGGGAATGGGCGAACCATTAATGAATTATAATAATGTCTTGAAAGCCATAACGATGATTACCTCTGACGAAGGTCTAGGAATGTCGCCAAAAAGGATTACAGTTTCTACTTCTGGGGTTCCAAAAATGATAAAAAAATTAGCTGACGATGAAGTAAAATTCAAATTGGCCGTTTCTTTACACGCTGCAATTGATGAAATACGTTCTAAAATCATGCCTTTTTCAGCAAATTTTCCCTTGGCCGATTTGCGAGAATCCTTAGAATATTGGTATGCCAAAACAAAAAGCAAAATAACATACGAATATGTGGTTTGGAAAGGCATAAACGACAACAAAGAATCAGTAGATGCACTCATAAAATTCTGTAAATACGTGCCTTGTAAAGTAAATCTAATTGAATATAATCCAATTGATGATGGCGATTTTCAACAAGCTTCCGAAGAATCAATCCATGCTTATTTGACCGCTTTGGCTAGTAATGATATTGTGGCAAAAGTGAGAAGAAGTCGCGGAAAAGATATAGATGCCGCCTGTGGACAATTAGCTAATAAAGAGGCATAAAAAAACGCCCAAAATTTTGAGCGTTTTAATTTAAAGTTTTTTAGATTTAGAATGTAAACGGCACTGCTGCTCCGCCATCAATGGCAATAGTAGCAATATTATCACAAACTCCATCACCATAATCCAAAATAGCAGTATGGTTAGTTTTTACAATTGTCACCGTTCCTCGAACCAATTTATAATCACAATTCATTCTAATTCTTAACGGATTTGTTCCAGAAATAGTATTGGTATGCACGTTTCCGTTTGGAAAAGTTGTAGCCCAAGCCCCTGTGATTACATATATATTATCATTCCAAATTTGATTTGTTGCAAACCCTTCTACACACTCTCTAGTTCTTGAACCAATGCGTGTAAAGACTTCGCCAGTAGGACTTGTAATGGTCATATTGATATCCATCACATGAACTGGGTGCGAAACCGCAGCATAATTTGTTGATTGAAATGAACGAGTTACCGTTCTACTTCCTTGAACTAAATAATCATTATGATAAAAATTCTCAAAAGTATAATTCATCACATATTGCATTTGATTTGTAACGATACTTCCGCTAATAATTATTTTGCCTCTCAAAACGGCACCGTTTGGCATCGGGCAACCTGTAGTTCCAAAATCGATGGTTCTAGTCCAAGTTGTAGGCGTTAAAACAGTAGTTTTTGTGGCACACGAAGGTAAAATGGAATTAGCAGCAGTACTTGATTTTCCAGTAGGGTTTTGTTCTAAATACTGATCATCAACAATATCTGCAACATCATTTGAAACCGCATCAATTTTTGCATTAGTAGTGATTTCGGCTTTTGTTAATCCCGAATTGCTGTTTGAATCATTGTCCTTAGAACAACTTACTATTAAAATAACAGCAAATAATAAGCTAATTTTTAATAAAACATTTGTTTTCATAACTATATTGATTTTATTGATTTGTTAATTAGAACACTACAAATATAAAAGGTTTAATTATTAAATGAAAAAAAACAGAAATTTATAATAGTTCTTTTTTCTTCTTATAAAAATATAATCCAAAAACGTACCTTTGAGCCGCTTATGAATACAATCGCTCAAATAAAAAATCCAATCAATAGTGAAATGGAACTTTTTGAAAAAAAGTTCTTCGACTCTATGAGTTCAAAAGTAGCTTTGCTCAACAGGATTACCTATTATATTGTGAACCGTAAAGGAAAACAAATGCGTCCAATGTTTGTTTTTCTTACCGCCAAAATGCTTTCTAACGGACTAGTAAACGAGAGAACCTATCGAGGCGCCTCAGTTATTGAGCTAATTCATACCGCCACTTTAGTTCATGATGATGTGGTAGATGACAGTAATAGACGAAGGGGTTTTTTCTCTATAAATGCACTTTGGAAAAACAAAATTGCCGTTTTAGTAGGGGATTATTTGCTGTCAAAAGGAGTCTTGTTATCAATTGACAATGACGATTTCGATTTGTTGAAAATAATTTCTGTAGCAGTTCGCGAAATGAGTGAGGGCGAATTACTACAAATAGAAAAAGCAAGACGACTCGACATCACCGAAGCAGTCTATTATGAAATTATTAGAAAAAAAACGGCTACATTAATAGCTTCGTGTTGTGCTCTTGGAGCAAAATCGGTTGTCGATGATATGGGACAAGTCGAAAAAATGAGAAAATTCGGAGAATTAATTGGTATGGCGTTCCAGATAAAAGATGATTTATTTGATTATTCAGAGGAAGCAATTGGAAAACCAACAGGGATCGATATTAAGGAACAAAAAATGACACTTCCATTGATTCATGTTCTCAATAATTGTTCAAACAAAGAAAAATCTTGGCTTATCAATTCGATAAAAAATCACAATAAAGACAAAAAACGAGTCAAAGAAGTTATTGCATTTGTAAAAAACAATAACGGACTTATATATGCCGAAAATAAAATGGTAGCTTTTCAACAAGAAGCGCTCCTTATTTTGAATAACTTTCCGAATTCAATATACAAAGACTCCTTAATTATGATGGTTAATTATGTAATTGAACGAAAAAAATAAACAATTATTTTTATATTCAAAAAACTGATTTTCAACAAAGTATGTATTTTTTATTTTTAAAATATTTTTTTTTACCAATTGATGCAACCTTTTTCCTACAATAATCGTCTATGCTAATAGTATTTAAATAAATGCCATGAAAGTGATTAATTTATATTATCAAGAAAGCGAAATAATTCAAAAAGCCATCGAGAATAATCGAAAGGCTCAAGAGCAAATTTATGTCAAGTTTTCTCCAAAAATGTTAAGCGTTTGTCGTCTATATATTAAAGACATGCAATTAGCAGAAGATATAATGATTACTGCTTTTATGAAAGTTTTTTCTAATTTGAAAAGCTTTGAAAGCAAAGGTAGTTTTGAAGGTTGGATTCGAAGAATAATGGTCAACGAATGTATTTCATTTCTTAGAACACAATCAAAATTTCAAACTATTGAATTTGAAAATTATAAAGAAACGGCAATAAGTTATTCCGATACTGAATTTTCTGTTGAAGAAATTCAGAGTTTGATTGATAATTTGCCAGAGGGTTATAAATTGATTTTTAATTTATATGCCATTGAAGGTTTTAAGCATCACGAAATTGCAACCCTGTTATCAATAAATGAGGGAACATCAAAATCGCAGTTGTCACATGCTAGAAAATTATTGAAGGAGCAGATTTTAAAAATGAAAAAGCATCAAAATGGAACAGAATAAATTAGAAAAATCATTTAAAAATCATTTAAATTCAAGAAAAATTGAGCCATCAAATGCTGCTTGGCAAAAATTAGAATTAAAATTGAATTCAAAAAATAATCACAAAAAACAAAAGTTTTGGAGATCGATAGCTGCCATTTTTATTGGGGTTATAGCCATTGCGTCACTCTTTTTTATTCAGACAAATGATACAATTGATAACAAAATTGTTTTGGCTACCAAAAAAAAATCAGAAGCTCCAATTATAAAAGCTAATATTAATAAGGAACAATTCATTTATAAATCCAATGCTTATATTGCTCAAAAAAACATAAACAAAATTAAAGGCGATACTGAATCGCCAAAAAGCACTCCTAACTTAGTAACAGAAGAAACTAAAAAAGAAGAAATAATTAATGTCGAAAATGGTATAGTTCAGGCAATTATCGAAAATAATCCGAAGATTAGTAGCCCTGAGAATACAGCAATAATGGTCGAAATTAATAATCCTGCCGTAACTGTAAATTCGAAAATGCTACTTTCGCAAGTAGAAGAAGAATTGAAACTTACTTTTAGGCAGAAAGTTTTAAAAACAATTATAAAAAATTATAAAGCTACAAAAGATATTTTGGTATCAAGAAATCAAGAATAAATAACCCAATTTAAATAAAAAATATGAAAAAAATTATCTCCTTAATTGTAATTATTATTTTATGCTATCCTTCAACAGTAGCCGCACAAGACCAAACGGATAAAATCGAAGCAAGAAAAAACAAAATCGAAGAGAAAAACATTGAACGAAACGGTAGATATAAATTAAGCACTTTTGATAAAAAAGTAAAAGAAATCGAAAAGCGAATTGAAAACATCGCTTTGGAAGAAAAAAATGCCTTGAAACTAGAAATAGAATCGCTGAATAATCAATTGGAAAAGGGACAAATAAATGAAGAAAAGGCGACCGAACAAAAGTTGAAATTGTCAGAAACATCGGCTACAAATATAGAACGCAGAATTGCAGCTGCGAATCAAGATTTGAAAAATTTAATACAAGAAAAAGTTGATGGAAAACTAAAACAAGACGATTCGATAACGGGCTATTATTTTTCATTTCCATCAATGAAACTTAAATATAAAACATTAGATTCAAATTCAGATCAGGATAGAACCACGACTCAATTTGTAATCGCTGTGGGCTTCAACAATCTGATTACTAACGATCAAGTGGCACATTCTGATTATCGATATTGGGACTCTAGATTCTATGAGTGGGGATTAACTTTCAATACTAGAATTTTAAAACAACACAATTTATTGCATGCAAAATATGGAATTTCTTTAATGTATAACAATTTGCGTCCAACCGAAAACCGCACTTTTGTTATAGACGGAAATCAAACGAATCTCGAAGTTAGCCCAATTCATTTGGAAGATTCTCGATTTAGAAATGTATATTTAGTAGCGCCAATTCACCTAGAATTTGATTTTTCTAAATCCAAAACTAAAATGGGTAAAAAACATTTTGCTTCTCACAAAAGTATCCGATTGGGTTTTGGAGGATATTCTGGAATTAGAATTAAGTCAAAACAATTGTTATTTTATACTGATGCCGATGGAAATGAAGTTAAGAACAAAACAAAAGGAAGCTTCAATTCGTCCGATTTTATCTATGGAATTAGCACATATGTTGGGTATAAACAAACAAGTTTGTATTTGAAATATGATTTGAACCCTATTTTTAAATCAAATATTGTCAAACAAAATAACATTTCTTTAGGTTTGCGTTTCGACTTGAATTAACGAAATAAAAATATTTTTTAAAACTCTCAAAGAGTTTCAAATTCTTTGAGGGTTTTTTTCTAAAAAAACTTTGTAACTTTGAAACCTTACCAAATTATAATTAATTGATTTCAAAAGCTACCATAGATACTGTTTTCGAAACTGCTCGCGTTGAGGAGGTGATTGGCGATTTTGTTCAGTTGAAACGTGCTGGAAGCAATTTCAAAGGACTAAGCCCATTCTCTGACGAACGTTCGCCTTCGTTTATGGTCTCGCCTGTAAAACAAATTTGGAAAGATTTTAGTTCAGGAAAAGGAGGCAATTGTGTCGCTTTTTTAATGGAGCATGAGCATTTTACCTATCCTGAAGCCATTCGATATTTGGCCAAAAAATATAATATTGAAGTTGAAGAAACGATTCAAACCGATGAAGAAAAAGCAAATACAGATGTTCGAGAAAGCATGTATTTGGTTTCTGAATATGCCCAAAAATATTTTCACGAGACACTTTTAAATTCAGAAGAAGGAAAAGCAATTGGCTATACTTATTTCAAAGAAAGGGGATTTACGAACGAAACAATAAAAAAATTCTCGCTAGGTTATTCGCCAGAAACTTGGGACGCATTTTCGCAAGATGCACTTGGGAAAGGCTATAAGCTAGAATTTCTGGAAAGCACAGGGTTTACAATTGTTAAGGAAGAAAAACTTATTGACCGTTTTCGTGGTCGGGTGATGTTTCCAATTCAAAGTATGTCTGGACGAATATTAGGGTTTGGAGGTCGAATTTTGTCAACCGATAAAAAAGCAGCCAAGTATCTAAATTCTCCCGAAAGCGATATTTATCATAAAAGTAAAGTTTTGTATGGGATTTTTCAAGCAAAACAAGCCATAGCCAAACAAAATAATTGTTTTTTGGTAGAAGGTTATACAGATGTAATTCAATTTAATCAGGTTGGAATCGAAAACGTAGTTGCCTCTTCAGGAACGGCTTTAACGCCTGATCAAATTAGATTAATCAACAGATTAACAAAAAATATCACCGTTTTATTTGATGGAGATGCCGCAGGACTTCGGGCTTCTATTCGTGGTATCGACTTGATTCTAGAAGAGGGAATGAACGTAAAAGTTTGTGCTTTTCCAGACGGGGAAGACCCAGATAGTTTTGCTAGAAAAACACCTTATGAAGAATTGGTTTTGTATTTGGAAGAAAATTCCAAAGACTTTATTCAGTTTAAAGCTTCACTTTTGATGAATGATGCCAAGAATGATCCGATAAAAAAGGCGGGTTTAATTCGAGATATGGTGACGAGTATTTCTAAAATTCCAGACCGCATTCAACGAGAAATTTATATTCAAGAATGTTCCAGAATAATGGATATTTCCGAGCAGGTATTGATTAGTACATTAGCTCAAATGATTCAAAAAGATGCAGTTGAATCAGGAAAAAAACTAAAACAAGAGCAGAAATCTTTTGAGATAATAAAAAACGAACCCGAAGTTACGGTAGAAAAAATTGACATTCTCTATCAATTAGAAAGAAAAATAATTGAAATTTTATTGCTTTATGGACACAAAACAGTAGAGTTTGAAGACATTACTATTAAAACTAATGAAGATGGGGAAATTAAAGACGTTTCCGAAAACAAAGAATATTTAGTCTACCAAAGGGTTTATTTGAGTTTGCAAGAAGATGAGGTAGAGCTTGCAAATCCATTTTTTAGAGCTATTTATGTAAATTTAATTGAGTACTTTAATCAAAATGAACACTTCAATATTGAGCAATATTTGATGCAATTGCCACCAGAATTTGCCCAAGAAGTAACCGATGTTTTGATGGAAGACGAACGATTAACACTACATGATTGGGAGGGGCAAAATATATTTGTCAAACAAAAAGATCAAAATATTAGCCAATATGTTTCCGAAACAATATTAACGCTCAGATGGTATCTTGTCGATAGGCTAATTGAGGAAATAAAAGGCTCAATCTCTTCCGAACCCGAATCTGATAATTCAGAACCGCTATCTCTGGCAATGGATTATTATAAACTGATTAACTCTTTTTCAAATAAATTAGGGCGTGTAATGACACGTTATTAATACAGTTTTTAGTTACTAAAAATCCTAATTCAATAAATAATTATACTACAAAATAGATTTTATTTCTAGAGGAATAGTACAAACAGGAATTGGATTCATTTTGTGCTTATTTTGAGTATTTAATCGGATATATATATCAAAAACTTCACTTTCCCGTCCCACAAAATCAGTTTTTTTCTTGCCTATTGCGTGTTGGTTCATTGCCCATTCTAGTTCATTATAACTAGCTCCAAGTTGCTCCTCATCGGTTCTGGAGTCAACAAAAAGACCATCGGTTGGAGCCGCTTTTAAAATAGCATCTGGAACTTTCAAAAATTCGCCTAAAGCAAAAACTTCCGATTTCATTAGATCGGCAATTGGACTCAAATCGACCCCGCCATCACCGTATTTTGTATAAAAACCCACTCCAAAATCTTCTACTTTATTGCCCGTACCAGCAACCAAATAGCCATGAATCCCAGCAAAATAATAGAGCGTTGTCATTCTTAGCCTTGCTCTCGTGTTTGCCAACGATAAATATAGTTTTTCTTCATTTTCAGTTGAAGACAACGCTTTACAAAAGGAATCGAATAATGCTGTCAAATCCGCTTCTTCCGAAGTAACATTATGGAATCTATTTTTTAGTTGTAGAATATGTTCTTTCCCTCGATTTATCTGATTCTCAGCTTGGTGAATAGGCATTTCTACGCACAAAGTTGGAAATCCAGTTTGGGCACATAGCGTGGAGGTCACCGCCGAATCTATTCCGCCAGATATTCCTACAACAAATCCATTCACTTTTGAAGCAATTGCATAATCTTTCAACCAGCTTACAATGTGAGCATTAACTTTTTCAACCTGAATTGTGCTTTTTTTAAGCATAGTTTTTATAGTTTTAAAAATCAGCGATGTATATTTGCAAAAATAATAATTATTTGGAGCTATTTCCTGCTTTCTGTTTCATTCTTTTCAAAAAAGGATTTTCACGATAATCGAATTTTGACGAATACTTCAAAAATAAAGGGTTAGTGAAGAAATTAGAGCAAAAAAATTAAATAAATATGAAAAAAATTCTTCTTCTAACGACATTCCTATTTCTTGTTTTTTCATGCAATCAAAAAAGCAAGGTAGAAAAAGAGATAGAAAATAGTATTGTTTCGGTAAAATTAGAACGCTTTGATAAAATATTTTATGAAACACCAATCTCTCAATTTGGTAAAATAAAAAGCAAATATCCTTATTTTTTTCCAAAGCAAACTCCAGATTCAGTTTGGACAAACAAAATGTCAAATCCTTTATACAGAGAATTGTATGGCGAAGTTCAGAAAAAATATAAAAATAGTGATACTATTCAAGCCAATTTGGACGAGCTATTTAAACACATTAAATATTATTTTCCTGAAACCAAAACACCAAAAGTAATTACGCTTATATCTGAAATGGATTATCAAAATAAAATGATATATACTGATAGTTTAGTTTTGATTTCATTGGATTTATATCTTGGAAAAAACCATCGTTTTTATGAATTTCCTGATTATTTGAAACAAAATTTTGAACCTTCGCAAATCATGCCTGATCTAGTGGATAGTTTTGCACCCTATAAAATCAAACCACCCACAGACAAAACGTTGCTTTCGCAAATGATTTATGCCGGAAAGCAATTGTATTTGAAGGATATTTTGCTTCCAGAAATTACAGATTACGATAAAATTGGGTATAAGCCCGAACAGCTAAAATGGTGTCAAGAAAACGAAAGTTATATGTGGAGTTATTTTATAGAAGACAAATTGTTATACAGTTCGGAGTCAAAATTAGCCAATCGATTTATAAATTTAGCCCCATTTTCCAAGTTTTATTTAGAGATTGACAACCAATCTCCAGGTCGTGTAGGGACTTGGATTGGCTGGCAAATAGTGCGTTCTTTCATGGAGAAAAACCCTGTTTCAATTTCTCAATTAATGACAATTGATGCTACTGAACTTTTTCAAAAATCAAAATACAAACCCAAAAAATAATGGCAAATACAAATACATCAGAAATAAAATTCTGTATTGAATTAGACGAAAACAAAGTTCCCGAAAAATTATCATGGTCGGCTGAAGATGGCGGAATTAAAGATGAAGAAGCAAAAGCAATTATGCTTTCTGTTTGGGACAGTAAAGAAAAACAATCGATGCGTATTGATCTTTGGACAAAAGAAATGCCTGTTGATGAAATGAAAATATTTTTTCATCAAACTTTAGTGGCCATGTGCGACACTTTTCAACGAGCTACTGGCGATGAAAAAATGGCTGATACGATGCGTGATTTTAGTGATTATTTCGCAGAAAAGTTAGAATTAAAGAGATAAAACTACCGATTTAAAACTCATTTTGATTCTTAAACACTTCTTGATTTACTTCATCAATATAGGCAAGTAAGGCTTCTTTTCCAGTGCCTTCGGAAGATGAGGTTACAAAATAGTTAGGCATTTCGGCCCAGTTGTTTGCAAACATTTGCTTCTTGTAGGCAGCAACATGCGAGTCGATTTTTACTTTGCTAATTTTGTCTGCTTTTGTGAAAATTATACAAAACGGAATTTCACTTTCACCCATATAAGACATAAACTCAATGTCAATATTTTGAGCTTCGTGGCGAATGTCAATCAAAACAAAAGCACAAACAAGTTGTTCTCTTCGTTCAAAATAATCGGTGATAAATTGTTGGAAAACAGATTTTGTTTTTTTGGAAACCTTCGCAAAACCATATCCTGGTAAATCGACCAAAAACCAATTTTTATTTATCAGAAAATGATTTATAAGTTGCGTTTTTCCTGGTCTTCCAGAAGTTTTAGCCAGGCTTTTATGATTAGTAAGCATGTTGATTAATGAAGATTTTCCAACGTTTGAACGGCCAATAAAGGCATATTCGGGCAAAAAATCTTTTGGACATTTAGCAACTTCTGAATTGCTAATAATAAATTCGGCAGTATTAATTTTCATATTTTTTATTGCGGTACTTTTGCCGCTATAATTCATTCTTTATTAGCCAATCTTCCATGTGCAGATTAAACTCTTCAGGTCGCTCCATCATTGCTGCATGACCACATTTGTCAATCCAATATAACGAAGAATGAGGAAGTAGCTTGTGAAACTCATCGGCCACTTCGGGAGGTGTGACTAGGTCATTTTTACCCCAAATAATGCAGGTAGGAACGTGCATTTTAGGTAAATCTTTGGCCATATTATGTCGAATGGCACTTTTTGCTATTGTCAAAGTTTTGATTAATTTAATTCGGTCATTTGCCATCAAAAAAACTTCATCAACAATTTCTTTAGTGGCTATTTTTGGATCATAAAAAACAGCTTCTGCCTTTTGTTTTATATAGTCATAATCACCGCGTCTTGGATAACTATCGCCCATCGCACTTTCATAAAGTCCTGAACTACCAGTTATTATAAGACCGAGCATTTTTTCGGGATACATTTTTGTATGATACAAAGCAATGTGACCACCAAGAGAATTTCCGAGGAGAATCACACGTTCAAAACCCTTAAAAGTAATAAAATCTTTTACATATTTTGCAAATGCTTTTACGTTAGTTTTAAGGATATTTTGAGTATAAATGGGCAACTCAGGAATAACCACTTTATATCCTTTATTAGGAAAATAATTTGCTACCCCGTCAAAATTGCTAAGCCCTCCCATCAATCCGTGAAGAATAATGATTGGAGTTCCTTCTCCAGCCTCAAAATAGGTGTATTTTCCTTCCTTAATTAAATTGTGCTCCATTGTGCTATTTGCATTACAAATTCAGACAAATATATGATAATAATGCCAAAAATAAATTGTGTTTCGTTTTAAAATGTATTTCTTCAAAAAAACGTATTAAATTTTTTAATTAAAAAAACAAATTTTCATTTTTTTAATAATCACTCAAAGTTAGAATCTTTTATTAATAGACCTACTATAATCAACAAATTTCACATAATCTTATTGACTTCTTAACGATTTGTTTGCGAGAGATTTGTCATAAAAATCCTTAAAAATAGATGCTTTTTTTCAAAAGTGGTAAAACTTATTAACAAAGTGGTAATTTGTGGTAAAATGTGGTATTTTTTATTTATTTTTGTCATTATCATTTAAAATTAATGTACTTGAATTCAATTATTGGAACATATGAGTGTAAGGTTGATGCAAAAGGAAGACTTCTTTTGCCAGCTCCTTTGAAGAAGCAATTGACAGCTTCGATTCAAGATGGCTTTGTCTTGAAGCGTTCTGTTTTTCAGCCTTGCCTTGAGTTGTATCCAATGTCTGAATGGAATTTGATGATGCAAAAAATAAACAAACTCAATCGGTTTGTGAAAAAAAACAATGACTTCATTAGACGATTTACCGCAGGTGTAAAAGTGATTGAAATGGATAATCTTGGCCGATTATTAGTGCCAAAAGATTTGGTTTCATTTGCTGCTATTTCAAAAGATATAGTGCTTTCATCTGCTGTGAATATTGTCGAAATATGGGACAAAGAGCTGTATGAAAAATCCATCTCTGAAGCCGAAGTTGATTTTGCCGATTTAGCCGAACAAGTAATGGGAAATTTTAATGATGATGAACATGGAGTATCATAACCCGGTATTGTTGAAAGAATCCGTTGATGGATTGAATATCAAGCCAGACGGAATATATGTCGATGTGACTTTTGGCGGTGGTGGTCATTCCAAAGAAATTTTGAGTCGCCTTGGGCCAAACGGAAAATTGTTTGCCTTTGATCAAGATGAAGATGCTCTAGAAAACGCAATTGATGACAGTCGGTTTGTTTTGATTAATGAGAATTTTCGATTTATAAAAAGGTTTTTGAGGTTTCATAATATTAAAAGTGTAGATGGAATTTTGGCCGATTTGGGGGTTTCATCTCACCAATTTGATGTTGCCGAAAGAGGTTTTTCTACTCGATTTGATGCCGAATTGGATATGAGAATGAGTCAAAAAAATGATTTGAATGCCTATCGAGTGGTCAATGAATATGACGAAACTAATTTGAGAAGAGTTTTTTTGGATTATGGAGAATTAAAAAACGCTCCCGCAATTGCTAGAGTGATTTTGGAAGCCCGAGAAATTAATCCAATAAAAAACACCGAACAATTAAAAACAGTTTTAAGTCGGTTTTTACCAGCACATAAAAGCCATAAGATTTTGGCACAAATGTATCAAGCCATACGAATAGAAGTGAATCAAGAAATGGATGTTTTGAAAGAATTTTTAGTTCAATCTTTAGAAATATTAAATTCTGGCGGACGATTATCTGTGATTTCCTATCATTCATTGGAAGACAGATTGGTGAAAAGATTTATAAAAAACGGCATGTTTGAAGGAGAGCCAGAGAGAGACTTTTTCGGTAATTTTTCAGTTCCGTTTATGACAATTGGGAAACTAGTAGTCCCTGATTCAAATGAAATTAAGATAAATAATAGAGCTCGAAGTGCAAAATTAAGAATAGCAGAAAAACGATAAACAATGAAAAATGGAGTTTATAGCATATTAAAAGCCAGATTTCTTATAAATGAAGAAGCTAATGCCACTAAAAACTGGCGTTTCATCATTTTTCTAATAGTACTAGCCATTTTTATGATTGCAAATAATAATCGTTTTGATCAAAAAGTTTTCAAAATTATTGAGCTTACAAACCAAGTAAAAGAATTACGCTCTGAATTTGTTGATGTCCGTTCTGATTTAATGAAATTAAAAATGGAATCAACGATAACCCAGCAAATGGCCATCAGAGGGGTCGTTCCTTCATCGGTTCCGCCAGTTAAAATAACAGTTAAAAAAGTAGAAGAAAAAGGATTTCTAAATAAATTATGGCAGTAGAAGATAAAAATATTTCTTACAGAATTTACCTGGTTGCGGTTGCCATTTTCTTTATGGCTATCGCAATTACTGTGAAACTCACTAATATTCAGTGGGTTCAGGGTAATTTCTATAGAAAATTAGCAAAAGAGCGAACCGTTCAAACTTTTGTTATTCCTTCCAATAAAGGAAATATTTATTCTTCTGACGGTAGCTTGTTAGCAACATCAATCCCAAATTATGAAATTCGATTTGATGCCGTTGCTCCTAAGCCAGAGGATTTTCAAAACAAAGTAAAAGCACTTTCTGATTCGCTTTCCCTTCTATTTGGGAAACCTAGCTCCTTTTTTCAATCAGAATTAAGAAAAGCTAGAGCCTCAAAAAATAGATATTTATTGATTGCCAGAGCTGTAGATTATACTGATTTTACTCGAATGAAAACCTTTCCGTTAATGAAACCGGGGACAATTATTGTAGATCAAAAAACCGTTCGGAGACATCCAATGGGCGAAATTGCTAGGAGAACTATTGGTTATGAGCGAGTTAAACCAGACGGAGCTCCTGATGGAAAAGGAATTGAGTGGGCTTATAGAAATTATTTGAACGGGAAAGACGGAAAAATTTTAAAACAAAAAATCGCAAAAGGACAATGGAAACCACTTCGTGATATTAGTGAAATAGAGCCTCAAGATGGGTATGATATTGTTTCGACAATAGATGTTTATGTTCAAGATGTTGCTCATCATGCGTTATTAGAACAATTGACAAAATATTCCGCCGACCATGGTTGTGTGGTGGTAATGGAAACCAAAACAGGTTATATAAAAGCCATTTCAAACATTGGAAAATCTGCTGATGGCACTTATAATGAAACAGAAAATTATGCAATAAAAGAGGCACATGAGCCAGGCTCTACCTACAAATTGGCGGATATGATGGCGCTTTTGGAAGATAAAAAAGTGGATACAAGTACTGTTTATAATACTAATGGAGGTATAGTTACCTATTTTGGAAAAAAAGTTGTCGATTCTCATAAAGGGGGTTACGGATCAATTTCTTTGGCAAAAGGTTTTGAAAAATCATCGAATACTGTGATGGTTCAAGCGGTTTATAATAATTACAAAAACAACCCTTCCCAATTTGTAAATCAATTGAAATCATTTGGGTTATATAATAAAATTGGATTGCCGTTTCAAGGAGAGGGGCAACCTTATATTCCAGTTCCTACTGACAAAAAGTGGTCTAATATTTCACTTCCTTGGATGGCTTTTGGATACGGAGTTTTGATAACACCACTTCAAACACTAACATTCTATAATTCGGTTGCCAATAATGGTGAAATGGTTAAACCCCAGTTTGTTTCGGAAATTAAAGAATTAAATCGCACCGTAAAGAAGTTTGATAAAATTGTAATGAATCCAAGTGTTTGTTCGGGAGAAACGGTTTCAAAATTAAAAGCAGTTTTGGAAAATGTTGTAAAAAGAGGAACAGCCTCATCATTGTTTTCTAAAGATTTTTCAATGGCTGGAAAAACAGGTACGGCTCAAGCAAATTATGGTTCTAATGGCGGTGCGGACAAGTATTATATCTCCTCATTTGTAGGTTATTTTCCTGCCGATAATCCAAAATATTCTTGTATTGTAGTAGTTCACAAACCAGACACGTCTAATAATAGTTATTATGGAGCTGATGTTGCGGGGCCTGTTTTTAAGCGAATTGCTCTGAGTGGGTAATGAAATACAGAGTTCCACCTGTTTTGGCGGCTGCATTTGCAGTACCTGCGGTACCTAC
>CAIJXW010000044.1 GCA_903824755.1 uncultured Bacteroidota bacterium
GACTATCAATATAGAAATTTGAAGTAAATAATTAAACAAAAATATCATGAGCGATTTTAATCCTGCAGACCGCATTCAAGACTTGCAATATTTTGGTGAATTTGGTGGCGTAAATCCTTCGATTTCGGACAGTTCTACCTATACTTTTTTGTCAGCAAAAACTATGTTTGACACCTTTGAAGGAAACATGGAAGGTTGTTATTTATATTCACGCCATTCCTCGCCAAGTAATTTATATTTGGATAAAGCGATGGCAGCAATGGAAGGAACCGAAGCGGCAAATGTAGCGGCTTCAGGAATGGGAGCTATTACGCCCACTTTGTTGCAATTGTGTAGCCATGGTGACCATATTGTTTCTAGCCGCACTATATATGGAGGAACGTATGCTTTTTTGAAAAATTTTATTCCAAGAATGGGTATTCAAACTACGTTTATTGATATTACAAAATTAGATTTGGTTGAAGCAGCAATCACCCCGACTACAAAAGTAATTTATTGTGAAACTGTTAGCAATCCATTATTAGAAGTTGCTGATATTGCAGGGCTTTCAAAAATTGCAAAAAAACATAATCTAAAATTAGTGGTTGACAATACGTTTTCGCCATTATCGGTTGCTCCTGCAAAATTAGGAGCTGATATTGTAATTCATAGTTTGACAAAATATATAAATGGAAGTAGTGATACCGTTGCGGGAGTTGTTTGTGCATCACGAGCATTTATCGATGATTTAAAAAATGTCAATAGTGGAGCTAGTATGCTACTTGGTCCAACAATGGATAGTTTACGATCTGCAAGTGTCATGAAAAATCTACGAACATTGCACATACGAATGAAACAGCACAGCTATAACGCCCAATATCTAGCGGAACGCTTCGAGAAAGATGGAATAAAAACTGTTTATCCAGGACTGGAAAGTCACCCGAGCCATGTTATTTATAAATCGATGGTAAATCCTGAATATGGATTTGGGGGAATGATGACGTTGGACGTTGGGACATTAGAGAAAGCAAATGAATTGATGGAATTAATGCAGAGTAAAAACCTTGGTTATTTGGCTGTTAGTTTAGGATTTTATAAAACACTTTTTAGCGCACCTGGAACCTCTACATCTAGCGAAATTCCTTTGGACGAGCAAAAAGAGATGGGTTTGACAGATGGTTTGATTCGTTTTTCAATTGGTTTGGATAATGACATTGAAAGAACTTATCAGGAGATGAAAAAATGTATGCAAATGGTTTCAATTTAATAGAATTTTAAAAAAAATAGAATTTAAAACCATTTACTACGCAAAACATACCAGCTATTACACGAAACATACCAGCTATTACATTTAGCAATATTAAAACATTTGTATATTTAATTTTATTAATGACTATAAGCCCTTAATTTAATATATAATAGCCCTAGATTTCTTTCTGAAATTTAGGGCTTATTTTTTGGTAATTATTCCCTATTTCGCATGAAGGATAGAAGTGGAAATCCTCTGCGTAACGAAGTGGATCAGAGATTGAAACGTATAGCCTGACCCGAAATTTTGAGGGTCATGCCCAAATAAAAAACCCAAACCGAATTGTTTTGGGTTTTTCTGTATGTTCCTACTTTGAAATTATAAATTGGCGATTGCTTTAATTTCTCCTATGATTTGTGTGGCTAAAGAATCGGCTTGCTTTTGTGATTTAGCTTCGGTATAAATACGGATTATGGGCTCTGTGTTTGATTTTCGGAGGTGTACCCAATTTTCGGCAAAGTCAATTTTTACGCCGTCAATTGTGGAAATGTCTTCGGATTCATATTTTTTGGTCATCGCTATCAAAATGGCATCAACATCAATTTCTGGTGTTAGTTCGATTTTGTTTTTGCTCATAAAATACTGTGGGTAGCTTGATCTGAGTTGTGCGACTGTTTTTTCTTGCTGTGCTAAATAGGTTAAAAACAGGGCTATACCCACAATACTGTCACGTCCATAATGCAATTCTGGGTAGATTATTCCGCCATTTCCTTCACCTCCAATAATGGCATTTGTTGCTTTCATTAATTCGACTACATTCACTTCGCCTACCGCACTTGCGTGATATTTTTGATTGTGATTGTTTGTGATATCTCGTAATGCTCGAGAAGAAGACATATTTGATACGGTGTTTCCTGGTGTTTTGCTCAAGACATAATCGGCACATGCGACTAGCGTATATTCTTCGCCAAACATTTCGCCATCGTTTGAAATAAAAGCCAAACGATCTACATCTGGATCGACTACGATTCCGAAATCAGCTTTTTCTTGGATAACTAATTTGCAAATGTCTCCTAAATGTTCTTTTAATGGTTCTGGATTGTGAGGAAAATGTCCGTTTGGTTCGCAATATAATTTTACTACTTCTACTCCCATTAGCTCGAGTAGTTTGGGAACTATTATTCCGCCCGATGAATTTACGGCATCAACTACAACTTTATATTTTCGTTTTGCGACTGCTTCGGCATCGACCAAGGGCAGGTTTAAAACTTCGTCTATATGAATGTCCATATAGGCATCGTTTTCGGTGATTGTCCCTAAATCATCAACTTCGGAAAAATAAAACGCTTCGTTTTCGGCAATTTTTAATATTAACTCGCCTTCTTTTGCACTCAGAAACTCTCCTTTTTCGTTGAGTAGTTTTAGTGCGTTCCATTGTTTTGGGTTGTGAGATGCGGTTAGGATAATTCCCCCATCGGCATTTTCTAATGGCACTGCAATTTCTACTGTGGGCGTTGTTGAAAGTCCTAAATCGATGATGTTTATTCCTAAACCGATAAGTGTATGGGTGATTAAATTGTGAATCATTGGTCCCGAAATTCTTGCATCACGACCAACAACTACGGTCAGTTTATCTTTTTTACTATTATTTTTAAGAAAAGTTCCGTAGGCTGACGCAAATTTCACTGCATCAACTGGAGTTAGATTATCGCCTACTACCCCACCGATGGTTCCACGAATTCCTGATATTGATTTTATTAATGTCATAATTATTTTGGAATTTGAATTTACTTTATGCAAATATAATAGATGCAAGTCCAAAAAACGAATTGAATCTTTATTTCTATTAAAAATATACAAATGCACTATTTTGAATAGTTGTATCTTTGATTTTCTAACTCTATTTCTAATGAATTTTTTGGCACATATTTATCTTTCTGGAAAATCCGATTTGGTTAAAATCGGGAATTTTATGGCTGACGGCGTTCACGGTAACAAATTTCTGGAATTGCATTCTGAAATTCAGAAAGGGATTTTTTTGCATCGTTTCATTGATACTTTCACCGATGCTCACCCCTATTTTAGAAGGAGTACAAAACGATTACATGCTAATTATCATCATTTTTCGGGTGTAATTGTTGACGTGTTTTACGATCACTTTTTGGCTAAGAATTGGAGTCTTTATTCTGATGAACCTTTGGAGATTTATATTGAAAATTTTTATGAGTCTCTATCTATTCACGATGATTTATTGACCGAAAAAGCGAGGGCAATGATGCCTTATATGATTGCACAAAACTGGCTTTTGAGTTATCAATCTATAGACGGAATTGAGAAAATCTTATCTCAAATGGATAATAGGATAAAAAGGGAGTCCAACATGCGATTTTCTGTTCATGAATTGCGAATTTTCTACCAAGAATTTGAGGAAGATTTTTTTATTTTCTTTAATGAATTGCGTGTTCATTCTGCTCAAAAGTTACTTACTTTGAATAAAGAAAATTAAATTTTAAATTAAAACTAATGCGTTTTATAACCGATTTAGAATCTGCCTACAAAAAAAATAAACATTCTGAAAATGCTATTTTGATGGCGAATTATATGAAGAATCATTTTTCTTTTTTTGGAATAAAGGCGGAACAAAGAAGAAAAATATTTAATGATATTTGCAAATCTAACTCTGAAGAATTGGCACTTCACGCTCGAGAAATAGCTTGGGCATTATTCAATAAAGAGCAACGTGAATTGCATTATTGTGCTATTGAAATTTTAATTCACTACCTCAAAAAAAACTATGTAAAAGAAGATATTGAACTGATTGAAAAATTATTAGTTAGAAATTCTTGGTGGGATAGTGTAGATACTATTTCTAAATATATTTTGGGGGACTATTTGACGTGTTTTCCTGAAGAAACAGAACCAGTTATTACTAAGTTTTCAAGCTCTGAAAACTTATGGCTAAATCGAAGTGTATTGTTATTTCAATTGAGCTATAAGAAGAACACAAATGCCGAAATTCTATTTTCAGAATGTAGAAAACATTCTCAATCGAAGGAGTTTTTTATTCAAAAAGCGATTGGCTGGGCACTTCGTGAGTATGGAAAGTCTAACCCCGAATTGGTAAAAAACTTTGTAGAAATAAATCCTTTGAAGCCATTGAGCAAAAAAGAAGCTTTGAAAAATTTATAATAACCTTAAAAAAAATAGTAAATTAGCGTTTTACTAAAACTCCATGTTTAAAAGATATATTTATAAATTAGAGAACTTAATTGGCTGGTCTCAATCGAAACTTTCTGAAAAACAATTTATTTTTCTGTCAAGTGTTTTGGTTGGAATTTCTGCTGCATTTGCGGTAATTGTTCTAAAGAGTTTTGCCCACTCCGTATTTTCATTTGCAACCTATATAAATGGCATTTTAAAGTTAAGTTTCATTAATAGTGTTTTGCCTATTATTGGTATTTTGTTGACTATTTTTGTTGTGAAGCGAGTTTTGGGCGGCACAATAGAAAAGGGAACTTCCCAAATTTTATATGCTGTCGCAAAAAAATCTAGTATAATTCCAAGAAAACAGATGTATGCACAAATCGTCACGAGTTCATTAACCGTTGGTTTGGGTGGTTCTGCGGGTTTAGAGAGTCCTATTGTTATTACTGGAGCGGCATTTGGATCTAATTATGCTCGGCGGTATAGACTGAGTTATAAAGACCGTACTTTATTGATTGGTTGTGGAGTTGCGGCTGGTATCGGGGCTGCATTTAATGCTCCTATCGCTGGGGTTTTGTTTGCCATAGAGGTTTTATTGGTTGATGTGGGTATTTCTGCCTTTACACCTATTATGATATCGGCAGCAACTGGGGCTTTGGTGTCTAAGATTGTTTTGGACGAAAGTATTTTGTTGAATTTTAAGCAACAACAAACTTATGACTATCACAATATTCCTTATTATATTTTATTAGGAATTTTTGCTGGATTTGTCGCTGTCTATTATTCTAGGAACTTTCAAAAGGTAGAGCATTTTTTTGGAAGAATTAAATGGAATTCATATAAAAAAGGGCTTTTTGGTGCTTCTATTTTGGCTGTAATTATTTTTGTTTTCCCTACTTTATTTGGAGAGGGCTATGAAAGTATTAAAACTTTATCAGAAAATGACCCAGGACAATTATTAGAGAACACTCTTTTTAGTGATTTCCGAAATAATAGTTGGGTGTTGCTACTGTTTGTTGGTGCTGCTATGTTACTAAAAGTTTTTGCAACTGGAATTACGCTTGGAAGTGGCGGAAATGGGGGCAATTTTGCTCCTTCGCTATTCTTAGGCTCTTATGCTGGGTTTTTCTTTTCTAAATTAATTAACTTATCCGGCTTTACGAATTTGCCTGTTAGCAACTTTACGATGGTAGGCATGGCGGGGATTTTGAGTGGCCTTTTTCATGCTCCGCTGACTGCAATTTTTCTAATTGCGGAAATAACTGGGGGCTATGCTCTTATGATACCTTTGATGATTGTTTCTTCGATTAGTTTTGCAATTTCCAAGCGTTTTGAAAAGCATTCTTTAGATGTAAAAAATTTAGCTCGAAAAGGAAACGCTTTTACAAGTAATAAAGACACTAATATTCTATCGACATTGGATATAAATAAAATCATTCAAACTGATTTTTTGACAGTTACCTCTGTGGGGAATTTAGAAAAGTTAGTCGAATTGATATCGCATTCCAATCAAGTTGTTTTTGCTGTTGTCGATGAAAATCTTGAATTATTAGGAGTGATTTATTTTAATGATATTAGAGAGATCATTTTTAGTGCTTTTAAAGTAAAATATACTCCGATAAAAGAAATTATGCAGTCTCCAAAAGAAATTATTTATCCTACTGATAGTATGGAAACGGTGATGAATAAATTTGAAAATTCAAAAGTTGCTTTTCTTCCAGTGATAAAAAACGGAAAATATTATGGCTTTGTGTCTAAATCAGTGGCTTTGGAAGCCTATCGAAGCAAATTAAAATCAATGACAATAGAATAAATTAATATCGGATAGGTGTTTTTTTTGATAAAACCGATAATAAAGAGTATCTTTGTTTTTGAAATGTGGAAAATTGATTTAAAATATAGAGACGAAATGCAAGTAACCTTTGATAGATTACTTGAAAAAAAACAAGATTTGCAATCTAGCAGACCCTTGCCAAATATTGCTTTACACAAAATTAGAGAAAGTTTATCTATCGAATGGACCTATAATTCTAATAGTATAGAAGGGAATTCGATGACACTTCGAGAAACTCAAATGGTGCTTCAAGAGGGAATTACTATAAAAGGGAAATCTTTACGGGAGCATTTTGAAACACACAATCACGACAAAGCAATTGACTATTTATATAAGGTTGTAAACGATGATTATGTTTTGCGTTCGATTGATATTCTCAGTATTCATGGGTTAGTTTTGCGTTCGATTGAAGATGATTTTGCAGGAAGAATTAGAAATGGTGGCGTTCGAATTTCGGGTGCAAATTTCACTCCTCCAAATGCAAACAAAGTTTCGGATTTGCTTGATGAATTGATTGAATTTATCAATACCAACCCCCTAGATTTAAACCCTATAGAATTGGCTACTGTTTTTCATCATAAATTAGTTTGGATACATCCTTTTTTTGATGGAAATGGAAGAACCGTTCGATTAGCTATGAATTTATTGTTGATGCGTTCAGGATTTCCTCCTGCTATTATTTTAAAAAATGATAGAAAGAAATATTATGAAGCTTTAAATCAAGCTAACAACGGGAATTATCAAAAATTAACGTTGCTAATGTCCCAAGCATTAGAACGAACCTTAACTATTTATAAAACGGCAATGCCTGATAATTATTCGGAATATGTTGAGATTTCGAGTTTAGTTCAAGAACCAAATGCTAAATATGGGCAGGAATATATTAGTTTATTGGCAAGAACAGGGAAAATTGATGCTTACAAAGAAGGTAGAAATTGGCTCACTACGAAAGAAGCTATTGATGATTATATGAACAATCGAAAAAGAAAACGCTAATTTTATGATTAGCGTTTTTTTATTGTTTGAATTAATAAAATCTTGATGGGTGTTGCATCGAAAGTTTAAATCAAAATAGTAACTTTGTATTTTGATGAAAATTATGTTAGAAACGGATAATAATATTGAAGTATTAGGGGCTCGAGTTCATAATCTAAAAAACATAGATGTTCGTATTCCAAGGGAAAAATTAGTCGTGATTACGGGGCTTTCGGGTTCTGGAAAATCTTCTTTGGCGTTTGATACTATTTATGCTGAAGGGCAACGAAGATATATTGAGACTTTTTCTGCCTATGCTCGCCAATTTCTTGGTGGTTTGGAACGTCCTGATGTTGATAAAATTGATGGTCTTTCGCCTGTTATTGCTATTGAGCAAAAAACCACTAGCAAAAGCCCGCGTTCTACTGTGGGAACTATTACTGAAATTTATGACTTTCTTCGATTGTTATATGCCAGAGCTGCTGATGCTTATAGTTATAATACTGGTGAAAAAATGGTTTCCTATGACGATGGGCAAATCAAAGAATTAATCATAAGAGATTTTGGAGAAAAAAGAATTAATATACTTGCTCCTGTCATTCGATCTAGAAAAGGACATTATGGTGAGTTGTTTCAGCAAATTGCAAAGCAAGGGTTTCTAAAAGTTCGTATTAATGGGGAGATTAAAGACATTACACCTGGCATGAAACTAGATCGATATAAAACACATGATATTGAAATTGTGATTGACAGAATGGTTATTGATTCTTCAGTTGAAAATGATAAACGCTTGAGCGACAGCATTAAAACGGCTATGTATCATGGGGAAAATGTTTTGATGATTTTGGATCAGGATTCAAATGTGATTCGGTTTTTTAGCCGCAATTTAATGTGTCCAACTACTGGAATTTCCTATCAAAATCCAGAACCCAATTTATTTTCATTTAATTCACCGAAAGGTGCCTGCCCTGATTGCACTGGATTGGGGACTATAAATCAAATTAATATTCTGAAGATTATTCCAAACCCAAAATTATCTATAAAAAATGGTGGTTTTGCTCCTATTGGCGAATATAAATCGACTTGGATATTCAAGCAGTTGGAGATTATTGGGGAAAAATATAATTTTAAATTATCCGATTCTATTGAGGGTATTTCTCAAGAAGCGATGGAAATGATTTTATATGGTGGAAAGGAGAAATTTTCTATCGAATCAAAAACATTGGGAATAACGAAAGAATATAAAATTGAATTTGAAGGAATTTCAAATTTTATTAAATCGCAACATGACCAGAACAATTCGGCTTCTATAAAGCGATGGGCAAAAGACTTTATGGACGAGGTTAAATGCCCTGTTTGTGAAGGTTCTCGTTTGAAAAAGGAGGCTTTGTTTTTTAAAATAAATGAAAAAAATATTGCTGAATTATGTGATATGGATATTTCAGATGTTACGTTTTGGTTTGCTGAAATTCAAAAATATTTAACGGATAAACAAAAGCAGATTGCCACTGAGGTGATTAAAGAGATTAACGATCGATTGGCTTTCTTGATGAATGTTGGTTTGGACTATTTGGCTTTGAGCCGAAGTTCAAAATCACTTTCGGGCGGAGAGGCCCAACGCATTCGATTAGCAACTCAAATTGGTTCTCAATTGGTGGGTGTTCTTTATATTTTGGACGAGCCGAGTATTGGATTGCACCACAGGGACAACGATAAATTGATTCGTTCTTTGGAGCAATTGCGGGATATTGGAAATTCTGTGATTGTTGTCGAGCATGACAAGGATATGATTGAACGTGCTGATTATGTTATTGATATTGGTCCTCGGGCTGGAAAATATGGTGGTGAAATTATCAGTAAGGGAACGCCTTCCGAAATATTGAAAGACCGAACAATCACGGCGATGTATATGAATGGGGAGATGAAAATCGAAGTTCCAAAGAAGAGACGTGAGGGAAATGGAAAATTTTTGAAACTCACTGGTGCTACTGGAAACAATTTAAAAAATGTCTCTATTGATATGCCTTTAGGAAAATTAATTTGCGTGACTGGTGTTTCTGGAAGTGGAAAATCGACTTTGATAAATGAGACGCTTTACCCTATTTTGAATGCTTTTTATTTTAATGGTGTTAAAAAACCGAAACCGTATAAAAAGATTGAAGGGTTGGAATATTTGGACAAGGTAATTGATATTGACCAGAGTCCGATTGGTAGAACGCCACGGTCAAATCCTGCTACTTATACTGATGTTTTTTCGGAAATTAGGAACTTGTTTACGATGACTTCCGAGAGTATGATTCGGGGTTATAAGGCGGGAAGATTTAGTTTTAATGTGAAAGGTGGAAGGTGTGAAACCTGTGAGGGTTCGGGTGTGCGAACGATTGAAATGAGTTTTTTGCCAGATGTTTATGTGGAGTGCGAAACGTGTCAGGGGAAACGGTTTAATCGTGAAACTTTGGAAATTAGGTATAAAGGAAAATCGATTTCTGATGTTTTGAATATGACTGTTGACGAGGCGGTTTTGTTTTTTGAGATGATTCCGAAGATTTATAGAAAGGTGAAAACGATTCAGGACGTTGGATTGGGCTATATCACTCTTGGTCAACAAAGTACGACTCTCTCTGGAGGTGAAGCCCAGCGAATCAAATTGGCTGGTGAATTGTCTAAAAAGGATACTGGAAATACGTTTTATATTCTTGACGAACCTACTACTGGGTTACATTTTGAGGATATTCGGGTATTGATGGAGGTGATTAATAAATTAGTTGATAAGGGAAATACGATTTTGATTATTGAGCATAATTTAGACGTAATAAAATTGGCTGATTATATTATTGATATTGGTCCTGAGGGCGGAAAAGGTGGCGGAGAGGTTGTTGCAAAAGGTACTCCTGAGGAGGTTATAAAAAATAAAAAAAGTTATACGGCACAATTTTTAAAAAAAGAATTACTTTAGTAGGCTGTTTTTTTTTGAATTTTGTAATTTTAAATAAAAAATAGGTAATTAACTAAAATGCCTAGCCCCGATAGTAGTGGAAATCCTTTTTATTTTTTTCTTTAAAAAAAAATAAAAAGATTGAAACGAATAGCGGGATAAAGCTCCAAAAAATAAAACTATGAGATTGGAAGATTTTGATAATGATGAGGATAAGGTTATCCAGGATAAATTGAAAAGGAAAACTTGGAATGAGATTCGGGCGAATGATTCGTGGGCGATTTTCAAGATTATGTCGGAATTTGTGACGGGTTATGAAAACATGAGTCGGATTGGGCCTTGCGTGACTATTTTTGGATCGGCACGGACAAAACCAGATGAGAAATTTTACTTATTGGCAGAAAAAATTGCTTTCAAAATTAGTAAATCTGGCTATGGCGTCATTACTGGTGGTGGCCCTGGAATTATGGAAGCTGGAAATAAGGGAGCACATCTTGGCGGAGGAACTTCGGTGGGGTTGAATATCGAATTGCCGTTTGAGCAGCACTATAATCCTTATATTGACCGAGATAAAAATTTGAATTTTGATTATTTTTTTGTTAGAAAAGTCATGTTTGTTAAGTATTCGCAGGGGTTTGTGATTATGCCTGGTGGTTTTGGAACGCTAGATGAAATGTTTGAGGCATTGACATTGATTCAGACAAAAAAGATTGGAAAATTCCCAATTATTTTGGTTGGAAAACAGTTTTGGAGTGGCTTAATCGACTGGATCAAGTTGGTTTTGATTGAGCAATATAAAACTGTTAACGCTGATGATTTGAATCTTTTCAGGATTGTAGATACTGAGGACGAGGTTCTGGAGGTGCTTGATAATTTCTATAAAAAATACAATTTGAGCCCTAATTTTTAGTATTTTGATGATTTGGTTGACTTTATTTTTGTAGGCAATAATCTTTTATATATTTAATAATCAACTTGAAATCAATTAGTTTGCTTTTTTTTATATCGGTTTTTTTGATTCCGATGAAACAATTTGCTCAACATCATTCTGAAATGACGGTTGAGTTAAATTTGCTTGAAAAAAAGTTAAATATTCAACAAGAGATTACGTATTTTAATGACTCTGAGGACACACTAACGGCGGTGGTTTTGAATGATTGGGGCAATTCTTTTTCTTCAAAATCGACTCCACTTGCGGGTAGATTTTCTGATGAGTTTTATAATGGTTTTCATTTATCTAAGCAAGAAGAGCGAGGCTGGACTGCTAATCTCAACATTATTAATTCGGAAAAATTATTTTTAGGTTGGGAAAGACCCGAAAAAAACCCCGATTTGATTGTGGTTCAACTTCGTGAAAAATTGCTTCCAAACCAGAAAACGACTTTTTTGTTGACCTATTCTTTAAAAATTCCTAGTAATCGGTTTACGGGTTTTGGCTATGATGAAAAGGGAAATTTTGCTTTAAAAGATTGTTTTATAACTCCTGCACGTTATGAGAATCATGATTTTGTGAGATACAGTAATTATAATTTGGACGATATATCGAATGCCGTATCTGATTATCATATCGATCTGAAAATCCCGAATGAATTAGTATTGGATAGTGATCTTGAAACTAAATTTATTAAAGAAAATAATGGCTTTTCGACTTATCAATTAGTTGGGGAAAACCGTCTGGATTTTGCTATTTTTATTTCTTCAAAAAATGAATTTAAAACATATAGTAATGGTTCAAATAAAGTTATTACTAATCTGAAAGACATAAAGTTAGACGAAA
>CAIJXW010000045.1 GCA_903824755.1 uncultured Bacteroidota bacterium
GCTGTTTTTCAATTTCTTGGAATTACTTTGGTTATAGTTTTTTATATAATTCTTTCTATAATTAAGAATCTTTTTATAAACGAAAAACCCTAAAAAGCTAGTTTTTTCTTTCTTAATTCAAAATTTTGACCAAGATAAACTCTACGCACCATTTCGTCTTCTACTAGTTCTTCGGGCGTTCCTGCTTTTAGAATTTTTCCTTCAAACATTAGATAGGTTTTATCAGTAATGGCAAGAGTTTCTTGGACATTATGATCGGTAATCAAAATGCCAATATTTTTGTTTTTTAGTTGTGCTACAATCCGTTGAATGTCCTCTACGGCAACTGGATCAACACCAGCAAAGGGTTCGTCCAGCAAAATAAATTTTGGGTCAGTAGCCAAACATCTTGCAATTTCAGTTCTACGTCTTTCGCCTCCTGATAATAAATCACCACGATTTGTGCGGATATGCTCCAATCCAAATTCGTCAATCAAACTTTCCATTTTTGCCTCCTGTGCTTCTTTTGATAAATTTGTCAATTGCAAAACGCTCAAAATATTATCTTCAATGCTCAATTTTCGAAATACTGATGCTTCTTGTGCCAAATATCCTATTCCATATTGGGCTCTTTTATACATTGGATAATTAGTTATGTCCATTTCATCAAGATATATATGTCCTAAATTAGGCTTTACTAATCCTACAATCATATAGAAAGAAGTTGTTTTTCCAGCACCATTAGGTCCCAAAAGCCCTACAATTTCTCCTTGATTTACTTCAACAGAAATCCCTTTTACGACACTTCTACCTTTGTAAGTTTTTACTAATTCTTCTGCTCTTAATTTCATAATTTGTATTTGAAAATTCGTAAATCAACAATGCAATATTTTAAATTTTTGATTATTTCAGTTTGCAAACTAATACATTTATTAGTTTTTTTAAAGCACATTTAACATTATATTAATGGCTTTTTTTATTGATTATTTTTTTCTAATGCCTCCCAAAATTCATAAGCTCTTCGCAAATGAGGAACGACAATTGTACCGCCTACAAGCGTTGCAATTCCCATAGCTTCCATCATTTCTTCTTTTGTAACGCCTTCTTTATAGCTTGTTTCTAGATGGTATTTCACACAATCATCACATCTCAAAACTGCCGAAGCCACAAGTCCTAGAAGCTCTTTTGTTTTTACGTCTAAGGCACCTTCTGCATAAGCATTGGTATCCAAATTGAAAATTCTTTTGACAATTTTGTTGTTGTCAGCAAGTAATTTTTCATTCATTTTTGAACGATAGTCATTAAATTCTTCTACGATATTAGCCATTATTTATTTTGTTTATTTCGGTTTCTTTCTACTAATTTAGAAATTAATATACTTATTTCGTATATCAGCAACATTGGTACTGCAACAACAATTTGACTAACTACGTCTGGAGGTGTTACTATTGCTGCAACTATTAGAATTATAACAACGGAGTATTTCCAATACTTTCTCAAAAAAGTAGGTGTTACAAGTCCTAATTTTGTTAGAAAATAGATAATAATTGGCAATTCAAAGAACAATCCACTCGCGATTACAGATGTTTTTATCATTCCTATATAGGACTCCAGGTTAAATTGATTTTGCACTACGGAACTAATTGTAAAGGTGGCACAAAAATTTACGGACATTGGCACAATTACAAAATAGCCAAATAGTACGCCAAAAAAGAAAAGTAACGAAGCTGAAAAGATAAAAAGTAGTGCGTTTTTCTTTTCTTTTTCATATAAAGCGGGACTGATAAAATTCCATAATTGCCATAGAATAAAAGGAAAAGCTAGAATAAAACCGGCCGTTATACACATCCAAATAAATACGCTCACTTGTCCCTCCATATCTGTGTTTTGGATTATGAAAGGAAGTTCGGTAATGCAAATACTGTCTGTAAAACCCAACTGATGGGATAAATCACAAAAAAATCGATAGGTGATAAAATTAATGTCTGTCGGACCAAAAATTATAGAATCAAAAATATAGTCACTAAAAAAATAAGTTACTATTGCCATAATTATTATAGCAGCAGAACTTCGGACGAGTAGCCATCTTAACTCTTCAAGATGATCTAAAAATGACATTTCTTTGAGATTTTTCTTACTCATTATAGTATTCCTTCTTTTAAAATATCGTGTAGATGTAGCACTCCTTTATAAGATTTTCCGTCCAAAACTACTAATTGCGTAATCGAAAAATCTTCAAGAATATTGAAAGCATCGGCTACCATAGTTGATAATTGAACTGTTTTTGGATTTGTAGTCATTATATCTTTTGCTGTCAAATGAGCAAAAGTGTCGTTTTGATTTAGCATTCTTCGAATATCGCCATCTGTAATAATTCCTACAACTTCATCATTATCTACAACTGCTGTTACGCCCATTCTTTTTTCCGAAATTTCAAAAATAACTTTCTTAATACTAGATTCTTTCGATACAAAAGGTCTTCTACTTTGATCGAGCATATCGCCCACACGTAGCAACAATTTTTTGCCTAAAGCACCTCCTGGGTGGTATTTTGCAAAATCTTCACTCTTGAAATTTCTTAATTCCATCAAGCAAATCGTCAAAACATCTCCCATCACAAGTTGTGCGGTGGTGCTATTTGTTGGTGCTAAATTATTAGGACACGCTTCTGCATCTACTGTTGTGTCTAAAATAAAGTCGGATTCTTTGGCCAAAAAAGAAGAAATGTTGCCAGTAATTGCAATTAAGGGGTTGCCAAATCGCTTTATTATCGGAACAAGAACTTTTATTTCGGGGCTATTTCCACTTTTTGAGATACAAATTACGACGTCATTTGGTTGCACCATTCCGAGGTCGCCATGGATAGCTTCTGAAGCGTGAAGAAACATAGAAGGAGTTCCTGTTGAGTTCATAGATGCAACAATTTTTTGGGCAATAATTGCACTCTTTCCAATACCTGTAAGGACTAAACGTCCTGATGAGTTGTATATAACATCGACCGCTTTTGCAAAATCATCGGTTAGATAATCAACAAGTTTTGCAATGGATTTGCTCTCAGAATCAATCGTTTTTCGAGCTATTTCTAGTATGTCTTTTTTTGTTGTCAAAACACTAAATTTATAAATTTGTATTTAATAAAGAAATTTGTATCTTTATAAGCCACAAATTTATATAAAATACCATTAACAAAGGATGAATTTACACGAAATTGATATCCACAAGGAATTAAAAAAATATTTTGGTTTTAGCCAATTTAAAGGACTACAAGAACAAGTCATAAAAAGTATCATCACTGGAAACAGCACATTTGTAATTATGCCTACTGGTGGAGGCAAGTCATTATGCTATCAATTGCCCGCCCTCATTCAAGAAGGTACCGCAATTGTTGTGTCACCATTGATTGCTTTAATGAAAAATCAAGTCGATGCCATTAGAAGTTTGTCTTCTGAAACTGGAGTTGCACACGTTTTAAATTCGTCTTTAAACAAAACAGAAATTAATCAGGTCAAAAAAGATATTACCTCTGGGCTGACTAAATTATTATATGTTGCGCCAGAATCTTTAACAAAAGAAGAATATGTAAGTTTTCTAAAAAACGTCAAAATATCTTTTGTTGCTATAGATGAAGCCCATTGTATTTCAGAATGGGGGCATGATTTCCGTCCTGAATATAGAAATTTAAGAAGTATTATCAAGCAATTAGGAGACGTCCCAATTATAGGACTTACGGCTACTGCAACGCCAAAAGTGCAAGAAGATATCTTGAAAAATCTTGATATTCCGAACGCAAAAACCTTCAAAGCCTCCTTCAATAGGCCGAATCTATATTATGAGGTACGAACAAAAACAAAAAATATTGAGGCCGATATTATTCGTTTTATAAAACAGCACAAAGGAAAATCTGGAATTATTTATTGCCTAAGCAGAAAAAAAGTGGAAGCTATTGCCCAAGTACTTCAGGTAAATGGCGTTAGTGCTGTTCCATATCATGCAGGATTAGATGCAAAAACCAGAGCAAAACATCAAGATATGTTTCTAATGGAAGATGTAGATGTTGTTGTAGCTACGATTGCTTTCGGAATGGGAATAGACAAACCAGATGTTCGCTATGTGATTCATCACGATATACCTAAATCATTAGAAAGTTATTATCAAGAAACTGGTCGTGGAGGTCGAGATGGAGGCGAAGGACATTGCCTTGCTTATTATTCCTATAAAGATGTTGAAAAACTAGAAAAATTCATGTCTGGAAAACCAATTGCCGAACAAGAAATTGGTTTTGCACTACTTCAGGAGGTTGTTGCCTATGCCGAAACTTCAATTTCTAGACGTAAGTTCTTGCTGCATTATTTCGGTGAAGAATTTGATAGCGAAACAGGTGAAGGAGCCGATATGGACGATAATGTTCGCAATCCGAAAACAAAAGTAGAAGCCATGACTCAAGTTCTAAAACTCTTGAAAGTGGTTCGAGATACTAAAAACATTTACAAATCAAAAGAAATAATATATACCCTAATCGGAAAAATAAATGCTGTAATAAAAGCACATAAAACCGATGCCCAAAACTTGTTTGGCTCAGGAGCAGACTACGAAGAACGCTACTGGATGGCACTAATCAGACAAGTATTAGTGGAAGGATATCTCTCAAAAGATATAGAAACCTACGGAATTATAAAAATCACCGAAAAAGGTCTTGATTTTATCAATAATCCTAGCTCCTTTATGATGTCCGAAGACCACGAATATAACGAAACCGAAGACGAAGCCATTGTGACAGCAGCAAAAGCAACTGGCACAGCCGACGAACTTTTAATGGGAATGCTTCGTGATTTACGCAAAAAAGTAGCAAAAAAACTTGGCGTACCACCATTTGTTGTTTTTCAAGATCCATCTCTCGAAGATATGGCACTAAAATATCCAATAACTATTGATGAAATGGGCAATGTTCATGGGGTAGGGGAAGGAAAAGCAAAAAAATATGGTGCCGATTTTATCCAACTCATTAGCCGATATGTAGATGAAAATGACATCGTTCGACCAGACGATTTAGTAGTAAAATCAACTGGGGTAAATTCTATAAACAAATTATATATCATTCAAAATGTAGATAGAAAACTATCACTAGACGATATTGCCTCTGCCAAAGGGTTAACCATGGACGCACTTCTCAAAGAGCTAGAACAAATTGTCTATTCTGGAACTAAATTAAACCTAAAATATTGGATAGACGAACTGCTAGACGAAGACCAGCAGCAAGAAATTTACGATTATTTTATGGAATCAAACTCTGATAATATAGAAGAAGCACTAAGCGAATTTGACGGCGAATATGACCTAAACGAACTCAGATTTATGCGAATAAAATTCATTAGCGAGGTTGCAAATTAGAGATTAAGTAGAATGTCTTAAAGTCGAATTTTCAAAATTTGAAAATATTTTTTTCTTTGAATATCGGGGTCTGACTTTAAGAAATTTACCTTTAGACAAACTAAAAAACCTCGCCTCGATGCGGCTTCAAACGATCACGAACAGCAATCATATTTTCATCGGTTACGACCATAAATGCAATAGCATGCATTTCATTTAGAATCTCAAAACCAGTAGTATTCAACGCTAATTTTTCACTCAAAATATATTCCTTGAGATGAATTTCATGATGCTCAGCCGTTTTTGCCGATGCGGCACCTCGAAAATCCCAAATCAATTTTATTTGTCTAGACATTTTATATAATTAAAAAACCCAAAGTTACAAACACTATTCCTATAAATCACTTTTTTTTTGGCAACAGCCAGGCTTTTCGCTTCAAGTCCTCGTCAAAAAAACAATTTTTCTAAAACAAAAAAGGAGCTTCCTGCTGTCGCTCTTTTTTGTTAAGAAAAAATAAGTTTTTTCAACTCCGGGCTTTCCACTTCAATCCCTGTTGCAGATTTTTCAATAATGACACCAAAGTTTTCAAATTCACATCTATTTTCTACCTTTGCAAGATGCCAAAAGACCTACAACTTCAAGTTTCTCCACAAATAGCAACAAACGAATCATTACTGAATGAATACGTAGCAAAGCTCTGTAAAGTCACCCCAAACCAAATCCAAAAAGTAGCAGTGATCAAACGCTCAATCGATGCACGGCAAAAAGCCATAAAATACAACCTCAAATTAGAAGTATATTTCGTTGACGAAAAATTTAGCAATCAAAAAATTCAACTCCCCGACTATAAAAACGTATCCAATAAACCCGAAGTTATAATAGTAGGAGCAGGGCCAGCAGGACTATTTGCCGCCCTTCAACTCATCGAGTTAGGACTAAAACCCATAATAATAGAACGAGGAAAAGACATTCGGGGAAGACGAAGAGACCTAAAAGCAATCAATATAGACCATGTCGTAAACCCAGATAGCAACTACTGTTTTGGAGAGGGAGGTGCAGGAACCTACTCGGACGGAAAACTATATACTCGCTCAAAAAAACGGGGCGATGTTGACAGAATATTAAACTTATTAGTCGCCTTTGGTGCCTCTCCAGACATACTTATCGAAGCTCACCCTCACATAGGAACAAATAAACTACCTCAAATAATTCAAGATATTAGAGAAAAAATAATAGAATGTGGTGGAATTGTTCATTTTGAAACTCGTGTCACCGATTTAATTATAAAAAACAACACAATTCAAGGGGTTCAAATTCAAAATGGAGCTTCCATCATGGCCGAAAATGTAATTCTTGCAACCGGACATTCCGCAAGAGATATTTTTGAATTATTACAAAACAAACAAATATTTATAGAAGCAAAACCCTTCGCTCTTGGCGTTCGAGCCGAACACTCTCAAGAATTAATTGACAAAATTCAATATTCTTGTGATTACCGAGGAGAACATTTGCCCCCCGCTCCCTATTCGATAGTGAAACAAGTAGGAGGACGCGGCATGTACTCTTTTTGCATGTGCCCAGGAGGCGTTATAGCCCCATGTGCCACTAGTCCAGACGAGGTGGTGACAAACGGTTGGTCACCCTCAAAAAGAGATCAAGCCACCGCAAATTCGGGTATTGTAATCGAACTAAAACTAGAAGATTTTAAACCTTTTGCAAAATTTGGAGCTTTGGCAGGTATGGAATTTCAAAAATCAATCGAACAAAATGCCTGGCGTTTAGCAGGTCAATCTCAAAAAGTACCAGCACAAAGAATGATAGATTTTGTCCAACAAAAAGTATCAATAGATATTCCCAAAACATCCTATGTGCCGGGGACAACTTCTGTAGAAATGGGACAAATTTTTCCTAGTTTTCTTACCCAAATTCTTAGAGAAGGCTTTTCTGAATTTGGAAAATCAATGAAAGGATATCTAACAAATGAAGCCATTTTGCACGCACCAGAAAGTCGCACTTCTTCGCCAGTCAGAATTCCAAGACACTCAGAATCCTTAGAGCATGTTCAAATCAAAGGACTTTATCCTTGTGGAGAAGGGGCAGGATATGCAGGAGGAATAATATCGGCCGCTATTGACGGCGAAAAATGTGCTTTAAAAATAAAGGAAAGCATTAATTAATAATCTATTAAAACCTTAAATTAAATAAAATCACACGAATATTTTCCTTTTTAAATAATAATACCTTCGTTATTTTTGTTAAAAATATGTATTTTTGTCAAAAATAAATAAATGAATCCTATTCCTTCCGAATTCCAAATTACAAAACCACTCCACCAAGATACTTATTTAGTTAATGGTGAACTAAAAAAATGGCAAGGTCAATCAACCTCTGTCTTTTCTACAATTTCCTCTACCGAAAATTATGCCCCAACTTTATTAGGCTCAATTCCTTCGATGGGAGAAAAAGAAGCCCTAGAAGTGATTGATGCAGCCGCAAATGCCTATGATAATGGACAAGGATTATGGCCAACAATGAAAGTTGTTGATCGAATAAAATGCATGGAAAACTTTGTCAATCAAATGATGGCTACCCGAAGCGAGGTTGTCAAGTTTTTGATGTGGGAAATAGGAAAATCATTGGGCGATTCTGAAAAAGAATTTGATCGTACAGTAGAATATATCCAATTAACAATTGATGATTATAAACAACTTGACCGAGATTGTGCACATTTCTCTAAACGTCAGGGCATAAATGCAATGGTTAGACGAGGTCCATTAGGAGTTGTGCTGTGTCTTGGGCCATATAATTATCCCTTGAATGAAACTTTTTCGCTGCTAATTCCAGCCATTATTATGGGTAATACCGTAATATTTAAACCTGCAAAACATGGAGTTTTATTAATTTCCCCATTATTAGAAGCTTTTAGAAGTAGTTTCCCAAAAGGAGTAATAAATATTGTTTATGGTCGTGGTCGAGATGTTGCTTCGCCAATAATGAAATCAGGAAAAGTGTCTATTTTGGCTCTAATCGGAAATAGTAAATCAGCCATCGCTTTGCAAGACCAGCATCCTAACAAAAATCGCTTGCGTTTAGTTCTGGGATTGGAAGCAAAAAATCCCGCCATCATTCTTCCTGATGCCGATTTGGATTTGGCTATTCAAGAATGTGTTGCTGGGTCGTTGTCCTTCAATGGTCAACGTTGCACCGCTTTGAAAATTATATATGTTCATGAATCTATTGCGTCCGAATTTAATCGCTGTTTTGCCGAAAAAGTCGATGCACTTACTTTTGGTAATCCTTGGGAAAAAGGTGTTTTTCTAACCCCTTTACCAGAAAAAGAAAAGCCAGAATATATTCAAGAGTTAATTGATGACGCAATCCAAAATGGAGCAAAAATAGTGAACTCTAAAGGCGGATCAAAATCAGATAATTTCATTTTTCCCGCTGTTTTGTTTCCAATAAACAAAAAAATGAGGGTATATCATGAAGAACAATTTGGTCCAGTAGTTCCCGTTTTGACATTTAAAAATATTCAAGAACCACTAGACGATATGGCCGAATCGAATTATGGTCAGCAAGTGAGTTTGTTTGGAAAAGATATAAAAACCATCGCTCCATTAATCGATACGCTCGTTAATTTAGTGTGTCGTGTGAACCTAAATAGCTCCTGTCAACGAGGCCCAGATGTATATCCATTTACGGGAAGAAACGATTCGGCTGTTGGAACTTTGAGTATTTATGATGCTTTGCGTTCTTTTTCTATCCGAACTTTTGTGGCTTCAAAAGACAACGAATATAATAATGCTATTTTGCAAGAATTATTAAATAGCAAAGTATCCAACTTTATTAATACAGATTATATTTTATAATTCACTGAAATAAAAACAAAAGCTGTAACATTCAAAAAATGTGTTGCAGCTTTTTTTAATAAATAAACAATAGTTAAACTTTTAATCATTTGATAATTTATAAAACGAGTACCATTTCTTTTTTTGTATTTTTGACAAACTATTAAATTTTCATGACGGAAGAACGAGTAATATTGGTGAACGAAAACGATGAACAGATTGGGACAATGCCCAAAATGGAAGCTCATGAAAAAGCTGTTTTGCATCGTGCTTTTTCCGTTTTTATTTTGAATGAAAAAAATGAAATTATGCTTCAACAAAGAGCAAATCATAAATATCATTCCCCTTTATTATGGACAAATACTTGCTGCAGTCACCAGCGTGAAGGCGAAACCAATATTCAAGCAGGAACAAGAAGACTATTTGAAGAAATGGGTTTTGTTGCTGAATTAAAAGAACTTTTTCATTTTATATATAAAGCTCCTTTCGATAATGGTTTGACCGAACACGAACTAGATCATGTGATGATTGGCTTTTATAAAGACGCTCCAATAATTAATCCTGATGAGGTAGAAAGTTGGAAATGGATGAAAATAGACGATATTAAAAACGATATGATTTTTAATCCCCAAATCTATACCGTTTGGTTTAAGATTATTTTTGACGAATTTTACCATTATTTAGAAGACCATAAAATATAAATTTTCAATATATGAAAGTAACCATCAGCAGAAAAGCACATTTTAATGCAGCCCATAGATTATCTAGAAAAGATTGGTCTATGGAAAAAAACAATGCTGTTTTTGGAAAATGCAACAACCCTAATTTTCATGGACATAATTATGAATTAATTGTTAGTGTTTCAGGAAAAATAGATCCCGAAACGGGCTTTGTGATGGACGTAAAAATACTTTCGGATATAATTAAAGAAGAAATTGAAGCACGGTTTGATCATAAAAATCTAAATTTAGACGTACCCGAGTTTCAAGATTTGAATCCAACTGCCGAAAATATTGCAGTTGTAACTTGGAATATTATTAGAAAAAAAATTAGCCTAGACTATGAATTGGAAGTTGTTTTGTTTGAAACCCCAAGAAATTTCGTAACCTATAAAGGAGAATAATGGCATTAATAATAGGAGATAAAATTCCGATTTTTTCAGCAAAAGATGCAAATGGAAACAATTTTGATAGTGCTTTATTTATTGGCAAAAAGCCAATTGTAATCTACTTTTATCCAAAAGATAACACACCAGGTTGCACCGCTCAAGCATGTAGTTTTCGGGATCAATATGAAGACTTTAAAGACTTAGGAGCCGAGGTTATCGGAATTAGTAGCGATAGCAGTAGTTCGCATCAAAAGTTTTCAAGTCAATATAAATTACCCTTCATTCTATTAGCCGATACCGACAAAAAAATTCGAGAGCTTTTTGGTGTGCCTGCTTCTTTTTTAGGATTAATGCCAGGAAGAGTTACCTATGTTGCAAATAAAGAAGGAAATATAACCATGATTTTTGATAGTCTATTAGCAACAAAACATATCTCAAAAGCTCTGGAAGCCATTAAAAAAATGTAAAATGAGGACAAACTTATATCCACTGCAATTTGAACCTATTTTTAAAGAACGAATTTGGGGCGGGACAAAATTAAAATCAGTATTAAACAAAAATATAACTTCTGATATTACAGGAGAAAGTTGGGAATTGTCGACAGTTCCTGGCGATGTGAGTATTATTTCAAATGGTTTTTTGAAAGGAAAATCACTAACGGATATAGTGGACGAATTTCCAGAAGAAATATTAGGTAAATCGGTCTATTCAAAATTCGGGAAGCAATTTCCACTATTATTCAAATATTTAGATGCTCGA
>CAIJXW010000046.1 GCA_903824755.1 uncultured Bacteroidota bacterium
CGAGACAAGAGTGGGCCTTCGTTTAAAATTCAATTATGCGCTAAAAGCTGGAGATTGGGAACACTCCGGTTTGTCAAGCAAGGGAGATCCCATCCATGAAATATGGAGCATACGAAAATAGGTTTTACGACACATGGAAGGAATTTATACCCACATGATTGACCGGCTTTTTGCAAAACCCCTAACTGATAGCACAAGCGTCGCACTAGATTTAAGTGCCACGAATTTGGACTTGCTTCCATCCATCTATGGGAATGCCTCCGCGTTTAACGCGTACATCGAAGCGAAGATTGGTGATAAGATTGGTTATGGCGGATACCTGGAACACCGGGTCATCTATGAAACCTATACTAATTTCGCAACATCTTCAGCTGATTTTAGGAACATTCACTTGGGGATGGATTTTTGGACGACAGCGGGAACACCTGTTTTTGCGCCATTAGATGGCGTCGTGCATAGTTTTATGGTGAATTATGGGGATGGGAATTATGGGCCAACGATCATTTTACATCACCCGAAAGCAAATATCTACAGTTTATATGGGCACCTGTCTATGGGTGATTTAAGCCAACTGGAAGTTGGAATGCCGATAAGCGCAGGACAACAACTTTGCCACCTGGGAAATCCTACCGAAAATGGCGGTTGGCCTCCACATCTGCATTTCCAGCTAATCCGCGATATGCAGGGGTTTCAAGGAGATTATCCCGGGGTATGTGCGAAGCGAGATGTAGATTTTTATGCCCACAACTGCCCGGATCCGGCTTCTTTTGGAATAGTCTAATCCCAAGAGAAGAAAAAATGGCCCCTGTTTCCAGAGGCCATTGAAAATTATTTTGTAGCTGCGAAAATCCATTTGGATCGTATTGAGCCATTTTAGATTTGTCCAACAATTCCTTAGGTAAGGCAAAACAAATTCATAGTTAAATTTCTTTCTAAACTAGTACCTGAAGGTAATCATATAGAAATCCCAACTTAATTATTCAAAAAATAAAAATACTTTTTACAACTTTACGAAGTGTTCTAAATATTCAAACAAATAATGACGGAGTTATTATCAGTCCTATTTCACTTCTGCCTTGGTACATTATTTTTACTCTTTGGAATAAATTTAATCTTGAGAAAAGGGTTAATAGCTTCTATACTATTAGGAATTCAATTTACTTTATTGGCCATTACACTCATAATCTCTTATTATTTAACTGAAAATAACATTTTAGATTACCCCTATTTTTTTAGGTCATTGTCGCCACCTATTTACCTCGTAGGCCCACTTTCAATCCTCATTCAAAAGTTTTTATTATACCCCAACCGAAAATTTAAAAGGATCTATTTTCTTCATTTCGTCCCATTTTTTTTACATACCGTCGAGTATATTCCGTTTTACTTAAGTTCAACAGAAACGAAAGTGAATGAAATAAAGTTTATTATAAAGCAAGGAAGCCTCTCAGCTTCGACAGGTAATTTTGGCTGGCTACCTATGTCAGTACATGAAAATTTAAAAGGATTATCCATAGTAATATATTCTATTTGGATAGGATTTGATCTTTACAATTACTTTAGAATAAAGGGCTTTCACATATTAAATAGGAGCAACAAAATAATCATAAAATGGATTTTAATTGATTTTATAATGAAAGTAGTCGCTGTGCTATTTATTGTATATTATTTCGTTACTATGAAATTAATAGGTATTAAATCTTCTACTGAATTAATCATTATCTACATAATATTTTCATTAAACTACCTTTTTGAAGCATTATACTTGATTATAAATCCACAAATGTTAGTAGGGCCAACACTTAGTGGATTTTTCTCCAAAAGAGAATTAGACAAGTTTTCTACAAAGAATAACAACACAAAAAAAAGTGTTCCGGAAGGCCACATCATAAAAATTCAGAATTTATTTGAAACAGAATTAGTTTTCTTAAATCCTGATTTAAAAATTATTAATATCTCTGAAAGAACAGGAATAAGTGTATCTCAAATTTCATCATCCATCAAGCAAACACATGGCCTAAGTTTTCCTGAGTTTGTTAATTCTTGTAGACTTACCTATCTAAAAGATGAATTATCACACAACCCCATTTGGAAAAAATACACGATTGAAGCTTTAGCATTTGAAGCTGGATTTAAGAATCGACAAACTTTTCACTTTGCATGCAAAAGCCTACATGGACTTTCAGCCTCTGAATTTTTATTCAAAATTAAAAACAACAACTAGTTTGTTAGATTTTTTTGGGGCTGCAAAAAAACCGTACAAAACAAAAAATTAAAAATAGTTACTTGCTCTGGATAAAATAGAGCATTAACATGAAGTACATTTCTTTGTTAAAAGTATTGCCGTTAATCGTTGTTCTAATTACTTCGTTTAGCCAAGCTCAAAATTATAAAATACAACTAGGCTCGTCAATAACAACATTTAATTATACCCAAGCCAATGGGGTTAAAGCAAATTACCTAAGGCCGTCTTCGGGTTCTCATTTTGGAATTATTTTTTCAGAGGCTGTTTTAGATACAAGTAAGAACCTGGCCAATACTAGTAAACGAAGTATATACTTTAGCCAACATCCAACCATATCGAAAATACTAAGTACTTTCCAGTACGATTTAGGGATAAATTATCTGCAAATGAATGCTGTGGGTGATCTCCAAAAAATTCACTTTGCTTATCATTCAGATTTTATTGGAACTCAAGCAGGCTTTGGTATAGAAATTCCTATCAAACTTGGTATATCAATTGCGGGAACAGGGCAATTGGGAATTTTCAAAATGATTAACGGAAACCAGTTAATCTCAAACCAATATTTTCCTCTAGTAAATAATCCACAATTCAATACGTTCCAATTCTTTATGGGTTATCGAGGGGAAATAAGCAAAAAATTGAATGATAAAACATCGGCATTTATTGCCTACCAGAAAATACAGACGACACATGCAGATAAAATTGGCGAAGCTTCTTTAAACTTTGTGCCTACCAGTATTTTGATAGGATTAAAATTTTTAAAATGAATAAGGTAGTCTACATTTTAATGTATTTGGCGATTTCATTTTTGTCCTACGGGCAAAAAAAGGGAATTAATTACCAAGCCATCATCCTAGATCCAAATCCTTTAGACATTCCTGGGAATAAAATAATGGGACAACCATTTCAAAAAGGTAAAGTGGCCATAAAATTTACAATTAGCTCTATAAACGGTGTAGATTATACAGAAATCCAACAAGCAGAGACCGATGAATTTGGTCTCATTAATTTGACTATTGGCCTCGCTCCGACCAATGGAAGTTTAAGCTCAAATTCATCTTCAGAAACAGGCGCAAAATACAGTACATTTGACACAATTATTTGGGATGAAATTGTTAAAAACTTGGCAGTTGCTGTCAGCTTTGACAACGGGAAAACATTCACAGAAGTTAGCAATCAAAAATTAAGTTACAGTGCTTATGCCTTGTATGCTGAGTCTGTAGATTACAAAAATGTACGTGATGCCCCGACAAGATTATCCCAATTTTTCAATGATCCAGGGTATTTAATCTCAAAAGATTTAGAGCCGGTAAAAGCAGATATCAAAAATAATTCTAGTCAAATTAAAATCGCCAATCAAATCATTGATGATAACAAAAAAAGTAGTGATCAATTATTCTTGGTTATTAATCAAAGTATTACAAGTCTAGATACTAAATTGATTGAGAATTCAATAAATATAAAAGACAATCAGAGTTCCATTAGTACAATAATTACAAAACTCTCTGAGCAGCAAAATCAGATTTCTACAACCAATAACAATTTAAATTCTCAGATAGGGGGGTTAAGGGGACAAATTAGGGAAACAAACGATAACGTAAATAACCTTTCAGGAACCGCCGAGGTCGTATCAAACAAATCCACAGAAATTGATTTAGGAGGAGCTAGCCCCTCAGACCAAAAATACCCTAGCCAAAAAGCAACCAAAACCTATATTGATCAAAATATCTCCAAACTTGTCGCCGGCAACATACCTGATGCCACTACTTTAGCAACAGGAAAAATCCAATTAGCTGGTGACTTAAGTGGTACAGCCACAAATCCCACCGTTCCAGCTTTGGCCAACAAAGAGAATGTTAGTAATAAATCGACCAATATTCAAGGCGATGCTGGATCCGATAGTAAATATCCATCCGTGAGAGCAGTAAAAACGTATGTGGATCAAGCAACTATGGGAGCAGCCTTGCAGGCTACCGTAGATGCAAAAGCTGATAAAAACTCACCTACATTTACGGGTACGCCATCCTTGCCCTCAGGAACCACCGCAATTACACAAAACTCTTCTGATAATTCGACTAAATTAGCTACAACGGCTTTTGTCCAACAAGCCACCGCAGGAATTGCTTTGCAAGCGTCTGTAGATGCTAAAGCCGACAAAAATTCACCTATCTTCATTGGTACCCCTGTGTTGCCTTCGTCTACTATTGCAGTAACTCAGTCATCAGGAGATAATAGTAACAATATTGCCACGACCGCATTTGTTCAACAAGCCGCAGCGGCAGGGATTATAGATGCCAGTACAAGTCTAAAAGGCAA
>CAIJXW010000047.1 GCA_903824755.1 uncultured Bacteroidota bacterium
AAGAAGAATTTAGATCAACAATTCAGAAATCCTATTCTGATTTAAAAAGTAAATAATTTAAACACAAAAGATGAAAAAAGTAACAACATTACTACTCGCGATTGTCTCATTTGCGTGTTCGAATGCTCAAAAAAAGGAATTTTCAAAAGAGGCATTGTCAGAGAAATTAACTACCATTGAAGGAAGTGAAATGACTTTTGGAGAGATTCTTGAAAAATTCAAAGGAAAATCATTGGTTATAGAAGTTTGGGCTTCTTGGTGTGGTGATTGTGTGAAATCGATGCCAAAAACAAAAGAGCTTCAAGCTTCCAATCCAGAGGTAAATTATGTATTTATATCGATGGATAAAACCACCGAAAGATGGAAAGAAGCAATAGAAAAACATGAAATTATAGGCAACCATTTTTTTGTAAATGATGGAATGAAAGGTGCGTTAGGAAAAGCTTTAGATGTAGATTGGATTCCGAGATATATAGTTATCGATAAGAATGGCAAAATCGTCCTTTATCGAGCGATAGAAACCGATTTTGAAAAAATCAATAATGTATTAAAAAAAATCAACTAAATGAGAAGGAAAATTGTTGCAGGAAACTGGAAGATGAACAAGAATTCGGAGGAAACCGAAGATTTATTAAATGAACTAATAGGCTTAATTCCAAATAATTTAGATTGTGAAATAATAGTTGCACCTCCATTTGTTAATTTGGCATCGGCAGTAGATCATTTAGAATTTACGCCTATTGAAGTTGCTGCACAAAATATGCATCAAGCAGAAAGTGGTGCTTTTACGGGAGAAATTTCGGCAGATATGCTAAAAAGTATCGGCGTTAATACGGTGATTATTGGTCATTCAGAGCGGCGAGCTTATTTTCATGAAACCGATTCAATATTGGCATTAAAAGTAAATACAGCCTTAAAACATAATATGCAAATCATTTTTTGCTTTGGAGAAGAACTAAAAGACCGAAAGTCAAACTCCCATTTTGAATTGGTTGAAACTCAGCTAAGAGAAGGATTATTTCATATAGAAACACATTCTTGGCAGAATTTTATATTGGCTTATGAACCCGTTTGGGCAATCGGAACTGGCGAAACAGCTAGTCCAGAACAAGCACAAGAAATGCACCAATTTATAAGAAAAACAATAGAAGTAAAATATGGAAATCAAATTGCAGAAAAGGTATCGATTCTATATGGTGGTAGCGTTAAGCCTGAAAATGCTAGTGAAATCTTCTCAAAACCTGATGTTGATGGTGGTTTGATAGGAGGTGCTGCATTGAAAGCATCTGATTTTATTGCAATAATTGAAGGAATATAAATAATAGAATAAAATAGATTGAAAGAGGCATGAAATTAATTCAAAGCCTCTTTTTTTTAAATTTAATAGTACTGGCTAAAAAGGCCATTTATAAAAACAAATAACATGTCAAATATCTATTTAGGTTACCATTTTCAGGTAGAACCAAAAGAATTAGGGTCGGAAATTTTAGTTGCAGAATTGGGAGAATTACCTTTTGAAAGCTTTATAGAAAGTGAATTTGGAGTGATTGCCTATATCCAAAAACAATTTTGGACAGCAAACATTTTGGACGACCTATTTATACTTACTTCGCCCGAATTTGTAATTTCATATCAAATCGAAGAAATTGACCAAGTCAATTGGAATGAGGAATGGGAGAAAAATTTTGAGCCGATAGAGGTTGATGGACTGTGTCATGTTCGCGCACCGTTTCATGAAAAAACTGATGCGAAATTTGACATAATAATAGAACCAAAAATGAGTTTTGGAACAGGACATCATGAAACCACACACATGATGATTCAGCATTTATTAGAACTAAACATAGAAGGAAAAAAGACCTTAGACATGGGTTGTGGAACAGCGATTTTAGCGATTTTAGCAGAGATGAAAGGGGCAAAACCAATAGACGCAATAGATATTGACAATTGGTGTTACCTAAATTCGATAGAGAATGCCGAACGCAATAAATGTCATGAGATAACAGTATATGAGGGAGATGCAGCGCTATTGGAAGGAAAAAAATATGATCTAATTATTGCTAATATCAATAGAAATATTTTGCTGAATGATATGCAAATTTATGTAGATTGCCTATTGCCAGGCGGAACGTTACTTTTGAGCGGTTTTTATAATGAAGATATACCGTTTATAGATGCGTCCTGCAAAGAAAAGGGATTAAATTTTGATAAAAAATTAGAAAGAAACAATTGGGTATCGTTAAAATATGTAAATTAGTGTTTTAAATTTCTAAATGTTACTGATATGAGTACCAGAGAAAAAACAATAGAAAAGGGTAGCGCCAAAGAATCTGTAAAATTTGATAACGAAATTATCATGTATAATGATGATGTAAACACGTTTGATCATGTGATTGAAACCTTAATCCGAGTTTGCAATCACACTCCAGAACAAGCCGAACAATGCTCTTTAATTGTGCATTATAAAGGAAAATGTACTGTAAAAACAGGACCTATTCAAGAATTAACTATTCAGTGCTCTAAGTTACTAGATGCAGGTTTAAGTGCTGAAATAATATAAATTTATATGGAAGAATACGGAAAAATATTGCTTATCGCCATGCCTTTATTTCTATTATTAATAATAATCGAAAAAATTTACGCACATTATAAAGGAGCAAATTTTACCCCTATTTTGGATAGTGTTTCCAGCGTTAGTTCTGGAATAACAAACGTGATGAAAGACATTCTAGGGTTGAGCATCACCTTCATATCATATGAATGGTTGGTTTCAAAAATTGCTATTTATGATTTGGAAGTTACTATTTGGACGTATATTATTGCATTTATATGTATCGATTTTCATGGATATTGGATCCATAGATGGTCACACCAAATCAACTTTTTTTGGAACAAACACGCCATTCACCACAGCAGCGAGGAATTTAATTTGGCTTGTGCCTTACGTCAGTCAATTTCAAGTTTTGTCAATTTATTTACATTTTTACTTCTTCCTGCAGCACTTCTTGGAGTTCCACCAAAAGTCATAATTATAACACTCCCTATACAATTGTTCATGCAATTTTGGTATCATACCCGATTTATAAATCGGTTAGGTTTCCTTGAAAAAATTATAGTTACACCGTCACACCATCGTGTGCATCATGCAATTAATCCAGAATATATGGACAAAAATCATTCTCAAATATTTATTATTTGGGATAAATTATTTGGTACATTTCAAGAAGAATTGGCAACAGTACCAGCGGTTTTCGGTATAACAAGACCTGCAAAAACATGGAATCCAATTCGGATTAATTTTCAACATTTAGCTTTACTTTTATCTGATGCCTGGCGGGCTGAAAACTGGAAAGATAAATTTTTAATTTGGTTTAAGCCTACTGGTTGGCGTCCAGATCGTTTTGAAGAAAAATATCCAGTTGAAAAGATAAAAGATGTATATAATTTTGAAAAATACAATACAAATAGCTCATTATTGTTGAAGTATTGGTCGGTTGTTCAAATGTTTATCACGCTCATTTTTGTGAGTTATTTATTGAAAAACATTGCCCAAATAGGGTTTTCAAATATAATTATATATGGTGCTTTTATTTTTTTAAGCATCTATAGTTATACTGAATTAATGGACAAAAACAAATATTCTATATTTTGGGAAATTTTGCGAGTTCTTTTTGGTGTTTCAATTTTGTATTATCAAGGAGATTGGTTTGGATTAAATAAGTTTATTTTATTTGGTAACTATCTAATATTGTCCTACTTTTCTGTTTCGTTACTGTTTGCCTTCTATTTTAATTATGTTGAATTTAAAAAAGTAAATGAACAAATTTATAGCTATGAAAAATAAAATAATTTCTGGGATTTATGTTGGTTTCGGAATACTTTATATCCTATTAAGTTATTTTGGTAAAACAGAGATAACCCCTTTTTTAAAACCCTTTATAGTACTAATTTTAATCCTTTTAGTGGCAAATTTTGAGGTATTTCGAACAAAAAAATTGCTTTTTGGCGGGTTGATTTTTTCTTGGGTTGGAGATGTTATATTACTTTTTTCTAGCAAAGGCGAGATCTATTTTATTTTTGGTTTACTTTCTTTTTTGATTGCACATTTATTTTATATTTTGCTTTTTTGGAAACAAACGCATTTTCAAAACTATAAAAACAAACGCATTTTTTGGGTATCCGCCTTATTAACTTTAATCTATTTGAGTGAATTATTATCGATGTTATGGCCTTCGCTGGGGGGATTAAAGGTGCCAGTATTTGCGTATTCGGTAATTATTTCAACCATGCTTATAGTTGCTATTAAAGGGTATTATAGTTGGGGAAAAACACATGGCCTTTGGGTTGTTTTTGGGGCAATGTTATTTGTAGCTTCCGATAGTTTCCTGGCAATAAACAAATTTAGTACTCCGTTTGAAAATGCAAATCTATGGATAATGACTACTTATATTTTTGCTCAGTTTTTTATTGTAAAAGGGATTTTAGCGTTAAATAAAAAATAGCATCTTCATAGAAAATGCTATTTATAAGTAGGTCTAATTAAATTTAGTTAGTTATTTTTCCGATGGCACAGCTCACATACGATTTTGTTTTTGTGCCAAGATTATTGTCTTCACCTATTTCAGGATAACCAATTTGTTTTAGTCTGCTTTTTACTTTTTTCAATACTAAATCCGTATCATAATCAAAAGTAATAGCACTTTCGTCTTGGTTGATTTTAATATTTTTTAACGATTTTAGTGCTTCCAAATTTCGCATAATCGTATTTTCACAACCACTACATTTCAAATTCTGAATTTTAATTGTTGTTTTCATAAGTATTTGTTTTACACAAATTTACAAAATATCTAATGGGGTAATTTATTTTTTAACACACCATAAACAAAAGTCCCTATAATTGCTCCAATAAATACGAGAATAACAGGGAAGAATCCAGCACCTATTAGAATAAATATCGGCCCAGGGCAACAACCAATTAATGCCCAGCCTAAACCAAAAAACAACCCTCCTACCCAATATCGAAATGAGCCTGGTTCTTTGTCTTGAATTTCTATTGGCAAGCATTTATAATCTTTTATGTTTTTTGCTTTTATTAATTGAATACCTATAAAACCCGTAGCGATAGCTGTAAAAATTATTCCATACATGTGAAAGGAATGAAACTGAAACATTTCAAAAATTCGATACCACGAAACGGCTTCAGATTTTGTTAAAACTAATCCGAAAACAAAACCAATAATAATAAATTTGAGTGCTTTCATAATTAAAAAATTAATGGTAAAATAAAATGAATCATAATTAAACCGCCAACAAAAAATCCAATAACAGCTTTTAGCGAAGGAATTTGAAGATTGCTTAAACCCGAAATAGCGTGACCAGAAGTGCAACCTCCTGCATATCTAGAACCGAAACCGACTAGAAATCCGCCGATTATTAATATCGATATTGTTTTGATTGAGCTAAATGCTGAAGATCCAAATAAAGAATTAGGGAGCAGTTTTCCGTTTGGAATGTCAATACCTAATTGAGTTAGAGCGACCAATGATTTTGGGTCTAAAGAAACATTTGATGGGCTACTCAAAAAGTGAACTGCAAAATACCCTCCAAGCATAGAGCCAAAAACGATTAAAAGATTCCAACGGTTTGATTTCCAGTCAAAATCAAAGAAGCTAACTTTTTTTCCAACCCCAGTCATCGCACAAAGAGAACGTAGATTTGATGAAAGTCCGAAGGCTTTTCCAAAATAAATAACAATCAACATAATTAATCCGATGCAGAAACCAGAAAAATACCAAGGCCAGGTTTGATAAATAAAATCCATAGGTCTATTTTTTTTGACAAAAATAGTATCTTTATATGATATTTATAAAATAAAATTTAGGGTTATGAAAATAAAAAGCTTTTTTCAATTGTTTTTATTAGTATTAGTAGTTTCTTCATGTGTTAGCACAAAGTCAACATTGATGAATGTAGATGAAAATGCTCCAAGTCTTAAAATTAATAATGAAAATGCCTTTGTAATTACGGAATACAGTAAGGATTCAAAATATGGTTATAATCCAGATTACCCTATCAATCTATTTTTTAAGAATATAAAAGACGAACAGAAGAATTTGGAGCGTTTTTTTTATGCGATAACTGGGCCAAAAGGAGAAAAGATTTTTTTTAAAAAAGTAGGTACTTGTTGTCCGTTTCCTACTAAGAAAAGTGAAATGGGTGCAGGATATATAGACCTTTATGAAATTACTTGGGTGGGACAAAGAAGCCCAATAAAGTTGTATATCAATATTTTTGAAAAGGGAGTTTTGATGGTTCCAAAAGGTTTTGAATTGAGAAAGTTTTCTAATTAGTCAAATGCCCTAGCCCAGATAGAAGCGGTATCCCGAGAGAATGTGAGGCACGAAACATTCTCTCGGATATAGCGGATAGCTGGAATAGCTCCAAAAAAAAATGAATAGTTCTTTTGATTTGATATTTCCTAACTATCTTTGCACTTTAAAAAAAGTAATTTATGAACATATATCATATTCCAAAAATTAAGCATGTCGAGAGTGGTAATTTCTTTTTACTGGCGGGACCGTGTGCGATTGAGGGTGAAGAAATGGCGATGCGAATTGCTGAAAAATTAGTTGGAATTACAGAAAAACTAGAAATTCCGTTTGTTTTTAAAGGTTCTTTCAAGAAAGCAAATCGGAGTAGAATTGATAGTTTTTCGGGAATTGGTGACGAAAAAGCATTGAAAATTCTTAGAAAAGTTTCGGAGAGTTTTGGCGTTCCAACGGTTACCGATATTCATACGAATGAAGACGCAATGATGGCTGCCGAATATGTTGATGTGCTTCAAATTCCAGCTTTTTTGGTTCGTCAAACGGATTTGGTTGTGGCTGCTGCCAATACTGGAAAAGTGGTAAACTTGAAAAAAGGGCAATTTATGAGTCCTGAAAGTATGAAGCACGCGGTTCAAAAAGTGTTGGATTGTCAGAATGAAAATGTTATGGTTACCGATCGGGGAACGATGTTTGGCTATCAGGATATGATTGTTGATTTTCGAGGAATTCCAACTATGCAAAACTATGCCACAACGGTTTTAGATGTTACGCATTCCTTGCAACAACCCAACCAAACTGCTGGGGTTACTGGCGGAAGACCCGATATGATTGAGACGGTTGCCAAGGCAGGAATTGCTGTTGGTGTTGATGGAATTTTTATTGAAACCCATTTTGACCCTGCAAATGCTAAAAGTGACGGTGCAAATATGTTGCATTTGGATTATTTTGAGTCGTTGATGACCAAATTAGTAGCAATTAGAAAAACTGTAAATTCGTTTTAATTTACTGATTATATAAAAAATAAAAAACGCCCGATGCATTAATTGTTTCGGGCGTTTTTGTTGTTTGAAATATTATATTCCATATTGATCGATGAGATATAGAAAAGAGGCCATTGTTGCTGCACCTAATTCTAATTCTCTTTTATTGACGGCGTCAAAAGTGTCGTTTGCGGCATGATGATAATCAAAATAGCGTTGAGAATCAGGTCTTAAACCTGCTTTTGCAATCTTGGAAGATGTTAATGGATCAATATCTGCACCTCCATATCCTTTTGAAAAAGTATGAATTAGATAAGGTTCAAAAAGTGGTTTCCAAGTAATAAATTTAGAAAAACTGTCATCATTACATTCAAAAGAGAAACCTCTAGGGCTGAAACCGCCCGAATCACTTTCCATTGCAAAGATGTGATTTTCCTTATTTGCTTGTGCTAATTCTTGGTATTTTTTTCCTCCTCTTCCGCCGTTTTCTTCATTTATAAAAAGCACAACGCGAAAAGTATTTTTTGGTTTGTATCCAATATTTTTGAAGATATTTAATACCTCCATGCTTTGCACTATTCCTGCTCCATCATCATGAGAACCATCGGCTAAGTCCCATGAATCGAGATGCCCGCCAACAACAATTATGTTTTCTGGGTGTTCCGTACCTGTAACTTCGGCTACTACATTATAGGAAAGTACGTCTTCTAGTGTTTCACAGGATTGCTTGAAATATAGTTTTAGGTTTGGATTTGTTTTTAGTTTTTTGCTTAATAATTCGGCTGCATTTGTACTGATAGCTGCCGTTGGGATATATTCTGATTTCGGAATATCGCCATAGCTTTGCACGCCTGTATGAGGAAAATCATCAAGTCGAAGATTCATTGAGCGAACAATAGTTGCGACAGCTCCATACTTTGACGCTTCTTTTGCACCCGAAAAACGTTGATCGACACAGCTCCCGTAGGACTTGAACGTTTCAATATTTTCAGGATTCATTGGTCGGTTAAAAAAGACGATATTTCCTTTAATTTTGTCAACCCCTATGGCTTCAAGTTCTTTAATTCCTTGAACTTCTATAACTTTTGCTGTTATTCCATTTTTTGGAGTAGCAATTGAACCACCAAGAGCACAAATGGAAATATGTATTTTGGTTTTATTATCGATTATATAGGCCGTTTCTTTTTCTCCACGCACCCATTTTGGCACCATTACCTCTTGAAGATATACTTTGTCTAAGCCAAGGGATTCGAGTTCAGACTTAGTATATATGATGGCTTTTTGAGCATTTTCAGAACCTGATAAACGAGCTCCTATTTTATTGGATAAATAGTCCAACCATGAATAACACTTTGAGTTGGTTAGCGTTGATTTATAGATAGATTTGAGTTGAAGTTCATCTGTTGTTTGTGCAACAGCAAAAAATGGAACTAGCAATAAAACGAGAGAGATTTTTTTCATGAAGGTTTATTTTATTGTATAAAAATACTATTTTAATTGTATAAAAAAAAGGGCTTGTAAAAAATACAAACCCTTTTTAATTATAAAAATATTAGTGTCCTCCAGAAACAGGTTTGTCAAAATCTATTCCTTGATTTCTGAGAATCCCGCTTACTTTCCAAGCATAAAAAGCTAAATATGCGAAACAAGCAACACCTACAATATAGCTATTTTGAATTCCGATAGATTCTGAAATATAACCTTGAACCCAGCTCACAATTCCACCTCCCATAATCATCATTATTAAAAAGCTACTTCCTTGACTTGTGTTTTTTCCTAGTCCACTAATGGCCAAAGTAAAAATGCAAGGCCATAAAGTGCTACAAAATAAACCTACACTTGTAAAAGCATATACGCTAGTCATTCCTGTTGTGAACATTCCAACTAGTAATGCAAGGATTCCTAAAGAGGAAAACAAAAGCAACATTGTTGCTGGATTTCCTTTGCTCAAAATATCGGCTGCTATTAGAACTAGAATTATTAAGCCGTATACATAAAATGGCGTTAGATCATGTTTTGCAAGAGCATTTACTAACAAAAACACACCAAAAGCAAGATAGGGTGCTAAAAATTTAAATATTTTTTGCAAACTCAAATCGTTAGTAAAAGCACCAACAGCCCCAGTCCATCGACCGATCATTAAACTCGCCCAATATAATGAAATATAGGGTGCAATATCTTGAGTTAGAAAATTCAATTTTGATTCCATATAGGCAGGAAGGTTACTTGCGGTAGAAACTTCGACACCTACATAGACAAAAATTGCTATCATTCCCATTATTAATTGTGGGTATTTCAAAGCTGAACTTCTTGAAGAATTAGTGTCGTTTTCTATTTCAACAACAGTTTCAGGTTTGTCTGGAAGAGAAGAAAATTTCAATAAAACAGCTACTAATAAAAAGGCTAACCCTAATACTAAATAAGGAATTTTTACGCTTTCTATACTCATTTCGGTATTGGCGGCAGTGCTTGATCCAAAAATAGCAAAACTCACTACCAAAGGTCCTATTGTGGTTCCGAAATTATTGATTCCGCCAGCCAAAGTTAATCTTTGCGACCCTGTTGTGATTGGACCCAGTGCAATAGCCAGAGGGTTTGCAACGGTTTGTTGAAGTGAAAAACCCAATGCTACGATAAATAATCCAGATAACATTAATGTAAATGAACCCGTATTTGCGGCAGGATAAAACAATAAAGTTCCAAGTGCAGAAATTCCCAGACCTAGTGCTAATGAATTTTTATAGCCTATTTTATTTACTAAATCTTCTTTCATGAGAAGCGAAATCCCCATATATATTAATGAGCCAACGGTATAGGCAATATAAAAAGCTAGAGAAACTAATTGACTTTG
>CAIJXW010000048.1 GCA_903824755.1 uncultured Bacteroidota bacterium
AAAATATAAATATCATTTTTTATTCGGTATTCTTATTACCATTATAGCCCAAATTTTTTCACTATTTACGCCAAGATTGATTAGCAGTTCTTTTAAAGCTATCGAAAAATATTCGAAATCGAATCTTGAAAACAATTCGGTTATTATTAATGAATTGCTCCACAATATATTTTTTATTATTATAACCACAATAATTGCTGGTTTTTTGACTTTTTTGATGCGGCAAACATTGATTGTAATGTCTAGGCATATTGAGTTTGATTTGAAAAATGAGGTTTTTAAACAATATGAAAATCTGACTCAAAATTTTTATAAGCAAAATCGAACAGGAGATTTAATGAACCGAATCAGTGAGGATGTCGGAAAAGTAAGAATGTATGTTGGCCCAGCGGTGATGTACACAATTAACACTTTTATTCGGTTTGCGATTGTTATCATATATATGTATAATGTTTCGCCCCGCCTAACCTTATATACTCTAATTCCGTTACCGTTTTTATCTTTTGCAATATTCAGAATTAGTTCCCTAATCAATATTAAAAGCACCATTTTCCAGCAATATTTATCAAAAATATCGAGTTTTACGCAAGAAGTTTTTTCGGGAATACGAGTTATAAAAGCCTATTCATTAGAAAAAATATTTCAAAAAGAAATGGTAAATCTTTCTATTGAAAGCAAAGAAAAAAATATGGATTTAGCCAAAGTACAATCGCTATTTGGCCCATTAATGCTGGCTTTAATTGGTTTGAGCAACTTGGTTGTGATCTATTTTGGAGGTATGATGTATATTGACGGAAGCATAAAAAGCATCGGTACAATTGCAGAGTTTATATTATATGTAAACATGCTAACTTGGCCTGTTGCCTCACTTGGCTGGGTTTCGTCTATGGTTCAGGAAGCTGAAGCCTCTCAAAAAAGAATCAACGAATTTTTGAAGATTGTTCCCGAAATTCAAAATACTTCAATAGAGCCAACCGAAATTCATGGAAAAATTGAGTTCAAAAATGTAAGTCTAAAATATGAAGACACTAATATAGAAGCTCTTCAAGATATTTCTTTTTCGATAAATAAAAACGAGACCTTAGCAATTTTAGGAAAAACAGGTTCTGGAAAGTCGAGTATTATTTCGCTAATTAGTAGGCTTTATGATACCTCGAGTGGTCTAATTTTGATTGATGACAAACCAATAAAAAGCGTGAATTTATTTGATTTAAGAAATAATATAGGAGTAGTTCCTCAAGATGCGTTTTTGTTTTCGGATTCTATAAAAAATAACATCAAATTTGGTAATGAAAAAGCCACAGATGCCGAAGTGGAAGAAGCGGCAAAAAAGGCGGTTGTTCATGATAATATTATTCATTTCAAGAATAAATATAATACCATTTTGGGCGAAAGAGGCATCACATTGTCTGGCGGTCAAAAACAAAGGGTTTCTATTGCAAGAGCGTTTATAAAAAATCCTAAAATAATTTTGCTTGACGATTGCCTTTCGGCAGTTGACACGGAAACAGAAGAAACAATTTTGAATAATTTATTAGATTTTTGTAAAGACAAAACTACTATTATTGTAAGTCATCGTGTTTCGTCTGCAAAAAATGCTGATAAAATTATTATTATTGATGAAGGCAAAATTATTCAACAAGGTACTCATAATCAATTAGTAAACGAAGAAGGATACTATAAAGCACTTTATCATAAACAACTTACCGAAAAAGATTTTTCATAATTGTTTGTTTTTTAATACAATTTTTAGCATTTTTGGGAAGGAATATTTTAAAAAATTTATTGAGCGAAAGATTATGAGAGAAAATGATATGTTGGAGAAAGAAGAGATTTTTTCTAAAGTTTTAAGAGCTGGTCGAAGAACTTATTTTTTTGATGTTAGAGCTACAAAAGCAGACGATTATTATATTACGATTACTGAGAGTAAAAAATTTACCGAAGAAGACGGTTCGTTTCATTTCAAGAAGCACAAAATCTATTTATATAAAGAAGATTTTACTGCTTTTTCAGAAATATTAGAGGAAATGACTGCCTATGTTTTGAATCATAAAGGTGATGAAGTGATATCAGAGCGGCATCAACGAGATTTTAAGAAAGAATATAATACTGACAAAGTAGAAGAAGAAACTCCGAATACATCTAGTTTTACTGATGTTGATTTTGATGATATATAATTTTTGTAAATATATTGATATAAAAAACGCCCCATTTTTGGGGCGTTTTTAGTATTGTTATTATTTGACGTCCATTAATTCTACATCAAAAATCAAAGTTGCATTTGGCGGAATTACTCCTCCAGCACCACGAGAGCCGTAACCTAGGTGAGATGGAATTACGAATCGTGCTTTATCACCAACTTGTAGCAAAGCAATTCCTTCGTCCCAACCTTCGATTACTTGACCTTGACCTAATTTGAATTCGATTGGTTTTTTTCTTGGGTAAGAACTATCAAATACTTTTCCGTTTTCTAATGATCCTTCATAGTGCACGGCAACTGTTTTTCCAGCTTCGGCTTTTTTTCCTGCTCCTTTTTGAATCATTTTATATCTAAGTCCGCTTTCTGTTTTATCGAAACCTGCGGCAAGTTCTTCCATTTTTGCTTCAGCAGCTTGTTTTTCGGCGGCAATTCTTTTTTGGCGAGCTCCTTCAAATGTTCGGAAAGCTTCGATTGCGTTCCAATTTTGAGCTTCTTCCCCTACTCTAATAATTTCTAGGGTTTCTAGTGTGTCCCCTTGTTCGGTGGCATCTACAATATCCTGACCTTCAATAACGTGACCAAAAACGGTGTGTTTGTTATCTAACCAATCTGTTGGAATATGTGTGATAAAAAACTGCGAGCCATTACTGGCTGGTCCTGAATTTGCCATAGACAAAATCCCTGGTTTGTTGTGTTTTAGTGTTGGGTGAAATTCGTCTTCAAAGCTATATCCTGGCCCACCTGTTCCTGTTCCTTGAGGGCAACCCCCTTGAATCATAAAGTCTGGAATTACTCGGTGGAATTTCAATCCGTCATAGTATTTATTTCCTTGTGGTTTTACTTTATTTTCTAGGTTTCCTTCTGCCAATCCTACGAAGTTTCCGACTGTTCCTGGCGTTAAATCGTGTGTCAATTTTACTAAAATAGCACCTTTTGTGGTGTTGAATTTAGCGTATATTCCGTTTTCCATTTTTGTTTTTTTTAATTGTGGTGCAAATTTACGAATTAAATATAGAATTAAAAATGTTATCTTCAATGTTGAATTTAACCTCTAATGCCTAGCCCCGATAGCAATGGAAATCCCACAATATTGTGAGGCACGAGCAATATTGTGGATTGAAATGGATAGCGGGAAATAGCTCCAAAAAAAAATGACACCTATTGAGATGTCATTTTATTGATTATTTATTTATTAATTTTCGATGAGTCCAGCGTTTTTTAGGTAGGGTTCGATTTCCATTTCGTGTCCTATGAAATCTTTAAATGCTTGGTTCAAATCGACACTATTTCCTACTGATAATATATATTTTCTAAAGCGTTCGCCGTTTTCTCTGGTCATTCCTCCGTTGTTTTGAATCCAATCGAAAGCGTTATAATCTAGTGTTTTTGACCAAGTGTAGGCATAATATCCTGCTGAATATCCGCCGCTCCAAATGTGTGCAAAGTACGGCGAATGGTAGCGAGTTGGTACTTCATTGACTAATAATCCATTTTTTGAGAGTGCTTCTTTTTCAAATTGTAATGTTGGCTTTACATCAGATTCCTTTTCGATGCTGTGCCAAGCCAAATCTAGGGTTGCGGCAGCTAATAACTCAGTGACATCATATCCGTTATTGAAGGTTTCTGCATTTTTGATTTTATCGATAAGTTCTTGTGGAATCGCTTCTTTTGTTTGATAATGAACGGCATAATTTTTTAGAACGGTTGGGTCTAAAGCTGCGTGTTCATTGATTTGCGAAGGGAATTCAACATAATCTCTTGGGACAGATGTGCCTGAAAGTGTTGCATATTGTTGATTGGCGAATAGCCCATGGAGCGTGTGTCCAAACTCGTGAAACATGGTTATTACGTCGTCAAAACTAATAAGGGAGGCATTGCCATTTATGGGTTTTGAGAAGTTATAGACGTTTACTATTACTGGTTTTTGTCTTAAATAATGTGACTGATTGACAAAATTGCTCATCCAAGCCCCTCCATTTTTGTTATCTCTTGTATAGAAATCCAAATAATAAATTGCCATTGATTTTCCGTCATTATCAAAAACTTCATAGGCAACTACGTCTGGGTTATATACTGGAAGGTCATCTCGTTTCTTGAAAGTGATTCCATACATCTGTTTTGCTGCAAAAAACACTCCTTTTTCAAGAACGGTTGTGATTTCAAAATAGGGTTTTATTTGACTTTCATCTAGATCAAATTTTTCTTTTCGCACTTGTTCTGCATAGAAATTCCAATCCCAAGGTTCTAATTTAAAGCCTCCATTTTGAGAATCGATGCTATTTTGAATTTGTAAGGCCTCTTTTTTTGCTCGTTCTACGGCTGGTTTTGCGATTTTTGCTAATAATTGCATTGCGATAGCGGGGTTTTTTGCCATTTGGTCTTGCAAACGCCATTCGGCATAACTTTTTTTGCCCATCAAATTTGCTTTTTGCAGGCGAAGTTTTGCCATTCGTTCAAGTATTCCTCTTGTATCGCCTTGATCATTGTTTTCGGCACGTTTCCATGACGACAAAAACAAATCTTGCCTTGTTTTTCTGTTTGTTAAGCTCTGCAAAAGTGGCTGTTGTGTCGTATTTAATATTCCTATTAGATATTTTCCCTCTTTTCCTGCCTCGGTTGCTTTTGCTTTTGCGGCGGCAATTTCGTCTTGGCTAAGACCATCTAAGTCAGAAGCATTGTCAAAAAAGACAGCTGCGTTTTTTCGGGCAATTAATAATTTATTAGAAAACTGTGTACTTAGACTAGCCAAATCACTGTTAATTTTTTTCATTTTTTCTTTATCCGATGGAGATAAATTTGCACCTGCCAATTCAAATTGCTGCAAATAATATTCGGTTAATTTCTTGTCTTCACCTTTCAAAGCATTTAAATTAAGTGCTTTGATCCGCTTATAGATTTTACTATTTAAGTATATTTTGTCGTTATGAGCCGAGAATATTGGAGCATATTCTTCCTCTAGCTTTTGCAGCGTTGGATTTGTGTTTGCACCTGTAAGATTAGAAAATATCAAAGTCGCCCGATTTAAATCTTCGCCACTCAATTCTAGTGCTAAAACTGTATTTTGAAAAGTAGGTTTTTCGATATTATTGGCAATATTTTCAATTTCTTTATCATGAATTTTTAGTGCATAATCAAAAGCAGGTTTGAAGTGTTTGTCTTTTATTAGATTAAAATGGGGTGCTTGATATTGCAGTTTACTCTTTTGTAAAAGTGGATTTGTCATTTTAATGCTTGATTTATTTGATGAAAGCGATTGAGCTTGAGAAGATATAGCTACTAAAATCAGTGAGCTAAATGCGATAATTTTCAAAAATAACTTCATAATATATTTTTTATTTGGGCTATAAAAGTAAAAGAAAAAATTGAGTTTAAAATAGTTTGTCTTAAAGTTTTTTAAGCATTTAAAAAAAAATGAAAAACATCTTGCAGTTTCAATTACCTTCAAAACTTTGTACATTTGCATCTTTGTACCTTATATATGAGAATAGATATTATTACTGTTTTGCCAGAATTACTGCGAAGCCCATTTGAAGCTTCTATTATGAAACGTGCTATTGACAAAGGATTAGTAGAGGTTCACTTTCATAATTTGCGTGATTATACTACAAATAAACAGAAATCTGTTGACGATTATCCTTTTGGTGGCGGTGCGGGAATGGTGATGACTGTTCAACCGATTGATGCATGCATCACCCATTTAAAAAGTGAAAGAAAATATGACGAAATCATATATATGTCTCCTGATGGAGAAACATTGAACCAAAAAATGGCCAATACTATGTCGATGTATGAAAATATAATCATTTTATGTGGGCATTATAAAGGAGTAGATCAAAGAGTTCGAGATCATTTTATTACCAAAGAAATTTCGATTGGAGATTATGTTTTGTCTGGCGGAGAGCTAGGAGCTTTAGTTTTATCTGATGCATTAATTCGATTAATACCTGGAGTTTTGAGTGATGAAACTTCGGCTTTGACCGATAGTTTTCAAGATGGGTTATTGTCTGGTCCAATATATACCCGCCCTGCAGACTATAAAGGCTGGAAAGTTCCTGATGTTTTGATCAGCGGAAATTTTGCTAAAATTGATAAGTGGAGAGAAGACATGGCCTATGAACATACCAAAAAAAGACGACCCGATTTGTTAGAATAGAACCTGAAGTCTAAGGTCTAAACATCTTATTGCAAAAAAAATGCAAACTTTCGACTTTAGACTTGTAACATTCGACTTTTTTAAATACTTTTGCACCCACTTAGACCAACCTCTGGCGAAATCCGTGAATGTTGCTCTGATTCAAAACCATAATTAATAAAATATCATGGCAGATTTAATGAAATTCGTTAAAGACGAATTTGTAGCAAAAAAAGATTTCCCTGTTTTCGGTGCTGGAGATACAATCACAGTTTACTATGAAATTAAAGAGGGTGAAAAAACAAGAACTCAGTTTTTTAAAGGAGTTGTAATTCAAAGAAGAGGTTCTGGAAACACAGAAACTTTTACAATCCGAAAAATGTCTGGTTCAATTGGAGTTGAGCGTATATTTCCAGTAAATTTACCTGCTTTACAAAAAGTTGAAATCAACAAAAAAGGTGCTGTTCGTAGAGCTAGAATTTTCTATTTTAGAGAACTTACTGGTAATATAGCAAAAATTAAAGATAAAAGAC
>CAIJXW010000049.1 GCA_903824755.1 uncultured Bacteroidota bacterium
ATTTATACTCCATTTTCTTTTATACTTATATATGAGGTGTATCTTTTAGTTTTCTATTTACCGAAATCTACAACAATATATATCGGAAAGCAGTATGAGATTATCTCGTTAATAATCATTCGCCGAATATTTAAAGACTTGTCCAATTTAGAATTTACAAATAATTGGTTTCAAAATAAAAATGATTTGATTTTTATGTGCGATTTATTGGCGATTATCGTTCTTTTTATTTTAATCTACTTTTTCTATAAATTAAATGATGAGAATAAATTAATTAAACAATCTGAGGAAGATTTAAAACCTGAAATTGTTCGGTTTATACAACTGAAAAAAAATATAGCTACTTTGCTTGTACCTATTTTTTTGATACTTGCAATTTATAGCTTGACTAATTGGGTGATTGGAAGTTTTAGCTCTATTGGAATGTTTGTATTTGACATTAAAGATATTAATAAAGTATTTTTTGATGATTTCTTTACAATACTTATTTTGGTAGATGTTCTTCTTTTATTATTCTCCTTTTTGCATTCTGATGATTTTAGCAAAGTGATACGAAATTCGGGTTTTATCATTTCGACAATCATGCTTAAATTATCTTTTGGAGCCGAAGGGATTTTGAACAGTATTTTGATTGTTTGTGCTGTATTTTTTGGGGTAATTCTCTTGAAAATCAATAACCTTTATGAGAAAAAACTTCATTAGTAGATTAAAAAAAATTCTAGTTTGTGTCATCAAAAGGGTTTCTAAAACGAGCACAGACTAGAATTATATAATATTTATTCCAAAAAGGTTAACCCTATTTGTCCTTCTTCATTAAGCAAAATATCAGTCTGCTCCTCCTCTAATTGAGTTGTTTCCTCTACTTCTATTTCTTCTGGAACAATTTCTTCTGGTTCTTCAAAAGGCAATGGATCTAATAAATTGACTTGCTTCAATTTATCTGCAGTTAATTGATTTCCAAGTGCCTTAAATCCTTTAACGGCAATAAATTGTTCTAAATCTATAATTTGATTTTCTTTTTGAATGCCTTTTACTTTAGCAAAAACAATTTCGGCTATTGGACGCCAGTCGGTAGAAACAATTTCGAGCTGTGAATTTTCGTGTTCTGTTATAAAAATTTCTTCTTTGTTTTCGTTTTCAACTAAAAAACGTTTCACAAAATAGCGTTCTTTTTCGCCATCATAATAAATGGTAGAGATTGGTTTCTTAGGATTCCATTTTTCCATCACTATCATATCTTCATCAAAATGTGTGGTTAGTTCTGGAATAATTGTTTTCAACTTTCCTGATTGATTGATGATTAATAGTCGGTCGTTTGGTCTAAACTCTCCCAATAATTCTCCCCTTGCATCAACATTTAGACGCTGCACAGTATCGTCAAACCAAACTTTTCTTGGTCTCAAAGTCGAAATTCCTTTTTCTTTTAATTCAATTTTTTTGATTGGGTATTTTGTGACTGTGTTTCCTCGAGAAGCTCTTCCTTTGATGGCTATATCTGTAAAATCAACGTCCCACTTTAGTTTTTTTACACTTCCTACTTGTCGCAGTAATATTGTTACTACTTCTGCTTCTCCGTTTGGATTTGCAGAGAAATAGAGTACTTGAGAGCCTGGTTTTTCTTGAGTTAAATCATAAAATTTATCACGAGTAACACCCGAAACATTGAAACGTTTTACAAATGTAGCCCCGTTTTTTCCATCACGATACATCATATTGTAGATTGTTCGTTTGTCATTTTTATCAAAAACGGCAATATGGATAATATCTTTTCCTACAAATTTCTTTTCATCAACTTTAGAAATCATCACTTTTCCATCTCGTAGAAAAACGATAACATCGTCAATATCAGAACAATCCGCAACATATTCGTCTTTTTTCAAGCCTGTTCCAAAGAAACCTTCTTCTTTGTTGACATACAATTTAGTATTTCTCAAAACAACTTTGGTTGCTTCAATTGTATCAAAACTTCTTAATTCTGTTTGACGCTCACGACCTTTACCATATTTTTCTTTTAATTTGGAAAAATAGTCAATAGCAAAATCAATTAGATTATCTAAATGATGTTGCACTTCTTTCATTTCGTCTTCGAGTTTTGCTATAAAATCATTGGCTTTATCGGAATCGAAACGCGTGATACGAATCATTGGAATTTGCGTTAATTTTTGCAAATCTTCATCTTCAATTTCTCTTACAAATGACTTTTTGAAAGGCTCAAATTGATTATACATATATTCGTAGAGTGTTTCTCTATCTGAATAAAGTTTGAAATCAATATACATTTCTTCTCGAATGAATATTTTTTCCAAGGTAGAGAAATGCCATTTATTTTTTAGTTCCTCCAGTTGGATTTCCAATTCTGCTTTGAGCAATTGAACTGTTCGTTCGGTTGAAATTTTTAACATTGCGGAAACCCCAATAAATAAAGGTTTATTATCTTCAATAACGCAACCTAATGGAGCAACCGAAGTTTCGCAAGCCGTAAAAGCATATAGTGCATCAATCGATTTGTCTGGAGATACTCCTGGAAAAAGATGTATTAAAATTTCTACTTCGGCGGCAGTATTGTCTTCTATTTTCTTGATTTTTATTTTTCCTTTTTCATTGGCTTTCAAAATACTATCTATTAAACTTGATGTATTTGTTGAAAATGGAATTTGAGTAATCACCAAAGTTTGTTTGTCTAATTGTGAAATTTTGGCACGAACACGAACACGGCCGCCTCTCATTCCATCATTATAGTTAGACACATCGGCAATTCCAGCTGTTTGAAAATCAGGGTATAAGGTAAATGGTTTGCCCTTAAGAATTTTTATTGAAGCGTCAATCAATTCGTTAAAATTGTGTGGTAACACTTTGGTAGAAAGCCCAACGGCAATTCCTTCAGCACCCTGTGCCAGTAGCAACGGGAATTTTACTGGAAGATTATTTGGCTCGGCACGGCGACCATCATAAGACATTCCCCAATCGGTAATTTTTGGAGAGTATAATACTTCCAAAGCAAATTTTGATAATCGTGCTTCGATATATCTTGAGGCTGCGGCGCTATCTCCAGTGAGAATATTTCCCCAGTTTCCTTGACAGTCAATCAATAATTCTTTTTGACCAATTTGCACCATTGCATCGCCAATACTGGCATCACCGTGAGGGTGATATTGCATGGTGTGACCTACAACATTGGCCACTTTATTATAACGGCCATCATCTAGCTCTTTTAGGGAGTGCATAATTCGGCGTTGAACAGGTTTAAAACCATCTTCAATTGCTGGAACTGCACGTTCTAAAATCACATAGGAAGCATAGTCCAAAAACCAGTCCTTGAACATTCCTGTGACTTTGGTGATGGTATCTTCGGGATTTTCGTCATTTTCATAAAAATGATTCCCACCCGATGATCTTATATCTTCAAAACCTTCCTCTATTTCTTGATCATTTCCATCGTCAAAAACAGACTCGTTCAACGTGTCGTCTGATTCGTCTTGATTTGGAATAATGTTATCTTCGTCTTCGTCTTTCATTTAGGCTAACTATTTCAGTATATTTTGATTTTACCTATTTTTCTAAATTAATTATTTTCTACTACGTCCAAATCTACTTTTAGATTATTGATGATAAAAGTTTGACGATCTGGGGTGTTTTTTCCCATATAGAATTCTAGTAGGGTTTCTATTGATGTTGATTTGTCTAACATTACTGGATCGAGTCGAATGCTTTCGCCAATAAAATTTTTAAATTCATCGGGAGATATTTCACCTAATCCTTTAAATCGTGTAATTTCTGGTTTAGGCTTCAGTTTTTCTATGGCTTCTTTTCGTTCCTCGTCAGAATAGCAATAGATGGTTTCTTTTTTATTACGAACTCGAAATAATGGGGTTTGAAGGATATATAAATGTCCATTTTTTATCATTTCGGGAAAAAATTGCAGAAAAAATGTTATTAATAATAATCGTATGTGCATTCCGTCAACATCGGCATCTGTCGCAATTACGATATTGTTGTATCGCAAATCCTCGATGCTTTCTTCTATATCTAATGCGGCTTGAAGCAAATTAAATTCTTCATTTTCATATACGATTTTTTTGCTCATTCCATAGGAATTTAGCGGTTTTCCTCTCAAACTAAAAACGGCTTGCGTGTTAACATCGCGGGATTTTGTGATAGACCCCGAAGCAGAATCTCCCTCGGTGATAAAAAGGGTACTTTCTAGATAGCGTGGGTTTTTTATATCAGGCAAATGAACGCGACAATCTCTTAGCTTTTTGTTGTGTAGGCTTGATTTTTTGGCACGGTCTTTTGCTAATTTTCTAATTCCTGATAATTCTTTTCGCTCGCGTTCGGCTTGAAGAATTTTTCGCAGAAGTAAATCGGCGGTTTCTGGATTTTTATGTAAAAAGTTATCTAATTTATTTTTTAAAAAATCATTTATAAATGTTCTAACAGATGGCATTCCTGGGTCAGAACCCATATCGGTAGAACCTAATTTTGTTTTTGTTTGTGATTCAAAAACGGGTTCCATAACTTTGATACTGATTGCACTTACGATTGATTTTCGGATATCGGAAGGCTCGAAACTTTTATTATAAAACTCTCGAATTGTTTTCACTAATGCTTCACGGAAGGCGACTAAATGTGTTCCTCCTTGTGTGGTGTTTTGTCCGTTTACGAACGAATGATATTCTTCGCTATATTGGGATTTGCTGTGGGTTATTGCTATTTCTATATCGTCTCCGAGAAGATGAATGATTGGATATACCATGTCTTCTTCGGAGATATTTTCGTCTAATAGATCTTTTAATCCATTGTCTGAATAGTATTTTTCGCCGTTGTAGAGTATCGTTAATCCTGTGTTTAGGTAGCAATAATTTTTTATCATTTTGACTACATATTCATTTCTGAATTTGTAATTTTTGAAAATTGCTTCGTCTGGAACGAAGGTAACTTTTGTTCCTTTTCGTTTGGTGGTTTCTACAATTTCTTCTTCGAGGACTAGATTACCGCCTGAGAATTCGGCTCCTTTTTGTTTGTCATCACGCACGGATTCTACTCGAAAAAAGTGAGATAGTGCGTTGACTGCTTTTGTACCTACTCCATTTAGTCCGACTGATTTTTTGAAGGCGAGTGAGTCGTATTTTCCTCCTGTATTCATTTTGGAAACTACGTCCACTACTTTTCCGAGTGGGATTCCACGTCCATAATCGCGAACGGATACTGTTTTGTCTTTTATTGAAACTTCGATTGTTTTTCCGGCTCCCATAACAAATTCGTCGATACAATTGTCGAGAACTTCTTTTAGGAGAATATAAATTCCATCGTCTGGCGAGGAGCCATCGCCTAGCTTTCCGATATACATTCCGGGACGCATTCTGATGTGTTCTTTCCAATCTAGTGACCGAATATTGTCTTCGGTATATTGACTTTGATCTGACATTTTATGTTTTATCGAATTTAACTTTTTTCTGATTGGTCTTTGTTTTATAGTTTGACCTCGAATGTGCTAATGTAGTGAAATTAGAACATTTTTTGTATGGATTTTGCCAAAGTTATTAAGAATTATATTGACAATGTTTTTTGGGATTTTTTTGTTTGATTTTTTTGATTAATGGTTTTGATTTTTTTTTATAATCTTCTGTTTTGGGTGTTTGTGTAGTTCTGCCCCAGATTGAAATGGAAAGCATTTTTTTTTATAAAACGTATTTTTTCTTGGCAAAAAAGAGCGACTGCAGGAAGCTCCTTTTTTGCCTTAGAAAAAAAAGTTTTATGGAAAAATCTTGTAATGAAAAGCTGGATTAGGCCCAAAAAAACCACTAAATTGATAGCGGTTTTTCTATTTCTATATTAGATTGATTCGTTCTTTGCAACGACTAGACGTTGAATCGGAAGTGCATGACATCGCCGTCTTTTACGATATATTCTTTGCCTTCGACTTTGAATTTTCCTGCTTCTTTGCATTTTGCTTCTGAGCCGTAGTGAACATAATCTTCATAGGAGATGACTTCGGCACGGATGAATCCTTTTTCAAAATCGGTGTGAATTACGCCTGCTGCTTGTGGGGCTGTGGCTCCGATGTTTATGGTCCAGGCTCGTACTTCTTTTATTCCTGCGGTGAAGTAGGTTTGTTGTTTGAGTAATTTGTAGGCGGCACGAATTAGAACGGAGGCTCCTGGCTCTGACAATCCCATATCTTCGAGGAATATTTGTCGTTCTTCGTAGCTGTCTAATTCGGTTATATCGGCTTCGGCTCCTACTGATAGTATGATTACTTCGGCGTCTTCGTCTTTTACTAGCTCGCGAACTTGATCGACATATTTGTTTCCGTTTACTGCTGAATTTTCGTCAACATTGCAAACATATAAAACTGGTTTTGCGGTAATTAGCTGAAAACTTTCTAGCAATTCTATTTCGTCATTGCTTTGTGGAATTATGGTTCGTGCTGATTTTGCTTGTAGTAATGTTTCTCTAATTCTGTCTAATAATGCTTTTTCTGTTTGTGCTTCTTTATTTCCTGTTTTGGCGGCACGATTTACTTTTTCGAGACGTTTTTCTACATTTTCTAAGTCTTTTAGTTGTAGTTCGATGTCTATTGTTTCTTTATCGCGAATTGGGTTTACGTTTCCATCGACATGCACGATATTGTCGTTGTCAAAGCAGCGAAGGACGTGAATAATTGCGTTGCATTCTCTTATATTTCCAAGAAATTGATTGCCTAGGCCTTCGCCTTTGCTTGCTCCTTTTACTAGTCCTGCAATATCAACTATATCTACGGTTGCCATTTGAACGCGTTCTGGTTTTACTAATTCTTCTAGTTTTGCGATTCTTGCATCGGGAACGTTTACTACGCCTATATTGGGTTCTATGGTGCAAAAAGGGAAATTTGCACTTTGTGCTTTGGCATTTGACAAACAATTAAAAAGTGTTGATTTTCCAACATTTGGCAATCCTACAATTCCTGCTTTCATTATACTTATTTTTTGTAAATCACTATTTGAATAATGATTTTGTTTTTTGAGTGTGCAAATATA
>CAIJXW010000050.1 GCA_903824755.1 uncultured Bacteroidota bacterium
AGCCAACAAAAGCACCTCCAACGTGAGCAAAGTGAGCTATTCCATCTCCAAAAACAGAAAATCCAGTAACTCCAGAAAACAAGTCTAAACCTACAATTACTGGCACAAAATATTTAGCTTTTATAGGAACAGGTAGAAAAAGTAACATCAATTCTGCTTCTGGAAACATAAAGGCAAAAGCAACCAAAACACCATATATTGCTCCAGAAGCTCCAACTGCTGGAGTTGCAAAAGAACTAATAAAGTTTTGAAAATCAGATTTAGGCAAAATTTCTGCCCATCGAGAGTCATATTTGCCTTGACCCAATATATTTAGTATCTCTGATTTCGGAATTCCGTTTGCGATAAGCGTGTTTAAACCTTCATTAAAAAAATAAAAATTTGATGCAATGTGAATCAATGCAGCTCCTAGTCCACAAGAAATATAGAAAAATAGGAATTTTTTTGAACCCCAAAATTGCTCCAAAGTAGTTCCAAAAGAGTACAAAGCAAACATATTAAAGAAAATATGCATCACTCCTCCGTGCATAAACATGTGCGAAAGTGGTTGCCAATACCTAAAATCTGGGTTTTCAGGATAGTAAAGGGAAAGGTATTTATAGACCACTTCGCCCACCAATTGAGTTCCAACGAAAAAAATAATATTAATAATGATTAATTGCTTAACCGTTTCGGTCATATTTCTCATACGCTAAATTTTTTATCTATGTCTTCCACACGCATTGTTATGAAAGTTTGTTTTTGAAATGGGGAAACATTTGGTTCTTTGCAAGCAAAAAGTCCGTTAACTAAATTTTCTTGCTCTTTATCAGTCAAATAAGTTCCTGTTTTTATAGCCAAACTTTTGGACATCGATTTTGCAATACTATCATTTTGACTAAAACTACTTTCAGGGATTCCATCTTGTAAATCCGATAATAATTGTTCTAAAACAATGGGTACTTCACTTTCTGAAATTGTAATTGGCAAACCTGAAATCACTAAATGGTCATCATTTGCAACCTCAAAAACAAATCCAGTATTTATTAATGAAAGTTGTAATTCTGAAATTAATTTCATTTCAGAAGATGAAAAATACAAATTTAGAGGAAACAAAAGCTGTTGGCTAGAAGCCTGACTAACAGTCATATTTGTAAGAAATTGTTCATATAAAACCCTTTGATGTGCTCGCTGTTGGTCAATAATTACGATTCCAGATTTGATAGGATTGACAATATATTTCTTATGAATTTGATACATTCTGCTAGCAGATGTTTCTATTTCGTTTTCATTAAATAAAGAACTTGAAACTGTATCGCTTTCAAATTCAACCGATCCAAACGCAGCCGATTCTGCATCTTGTTTTAGGCCAACATATAAACCTTCCCAAGACGCAGTGTTTTCTGATTTCCTTTGGGAACTAAATTGTTTACTTGATTCATTATTAGAAAATGGATTGTAATTTCCATCAACTTGAATTGTCGGAGTCGTGGCAGATTTATCCTTATATTCATAGGGAGTATCTAAGTTTGAATCGCGATTAAAATCCAGAACTGGAGCGACATTAAATTGTCCCAAACTATGTTTCACCGCCGAACGTAAAATAGCATAAAGTGCATGTTCGTCATCAAATTTAATTTCTGTTTTGGTGGGGTGAATATTAATATCAATCGTATTTGGTGGCACTTGCAAATTCAAAAAATAACTTGGCTGAGCACCATCTTTCAATAATCCTTCATAGGCTGCAAGAATAGCATGGTGCAAATAGCCGCTTTTTATATACCTATCATTAACAAAAAAAAACTGTTCGCCTCTATTTCTTTTAGCAAATTCTGGTTTGCTAACAAATCCTTGAATAGTTACAATTTCGGTATCTTCTTGAATTGGAACTAATTTTTCGTTCATTTTTCCAGAAAAAATACTAACAATTCGTTGCCGAAAATTAGACTGTGGCAAATTGAACATTTCGCTTCCATTATGATAAAAAGTGAAATGAATATTAGGGTGTGCTAATGCAACTCGTTGAAACTCATCAACAATATGGCGTTGCTCAACAGTATCTGATTTTAGAAAATTGCGTCTTGCAGGAATATTAAAAAAAAGATTTTTTACTAAAAAAGAAGTGCCTTTCGGCAAAATAGCTACATCTTGAGAAACAAATTTACTGCCTTCAATAATAATATGCGTTCCTAATTCTTCTTGTTCTTGTTTGGTTTTCATTTCAACATGGGCAATCGCCGCAATTGATGCTAACGCCTCACCTCGAAACCCTTTTGTATGCAATGAAAACAAGTCTTCAGCTTGACGAATTTTGGACGTTGCATGACGTTCAAAACACAATCGAGCATCGGTAACACTCATTCCTGATCCATTATCAATCACTTGAACAAGGGATTTTCCCGCATCTTTTATGATTAATTTTATATCTGTTGCTTTCGCATCAACTGCATTTTCAAGAAGTTCTTTCACCACCGATGCGGGTCTTTGAACTACCTCTCCAGCAGCAATTTGATTAGCAACATGATCTGGAAGTAATTGAATGATACTTGACATTTAATAAAAATAATTTATGTTTAAAGAGATAAACCACAACTCACAAATTTAATGAAAATCTGTTGGGTTTTAGTATCAATTCCCCTAAAAAAAAGTAAAGTATAATGAATAATAAAAAAAGGCGCTACTAAACAGTCGTTTATATTATAGTGAAGAACCCGCTGATTGTCTCAAAAACGCCATTTTTATAGCCGCAATAGCTGCTTCGGTACCTTTGTTTCCATGCAAACCGCCACTTCTATCAATGGATTGTTGTTCGTTATTATCGGTCAATAAACAAAAAATGACAGGAATATCTTGCAGTACATTTAAATCTTTTATTCCTTGAGTTACTCCTTCGCAAACAAATTCAAAGTGCATTGTTTCGCCCTTTATCACAGATCCAATTACAATTACAACATCTAAATTCTGAGTTTCAATGATTTTTTTTGCACCATAAACAAGTTCAAAACTTCCAGGCACATTCCATCTAATAATATTATTTGGCAATGCTCCACAATCTAATAACGCGGTTTGGGCACCAGAAAAAAGCCCCTCTGTGATAGTTTCATTCCACTCTGAAACAACAATCCCAAACCGAAAATCTTTCGCGCTTGGGATTGTTGTTTTATCGTAGTTGGATAAATTTTTGTTTGCAGTTGCCATGATTATTGTGCAAAACCAATCATTGCATCTATTGAAGATGCTTCTGGAGTAGCTTCATATTTTTCTTTTATCTCAGTAAAATATTTTAGGGCGTCTGCTTTATTACCAAGTGAAAGTGAAGTTTGTCCTGCTTTCAATAGGAATCTTGGAGTTGTAAATTCGTTTTTGTTTGTTTCAGATGCTTTTATATAATATTCTAATGCTTGTTTTGGTTGGTTTTTTTGAGAATAAGCATCTCCTATCCCACCCAATGCTAATGCACTTAAAATCATGTCTTCTGATTTGAATTTTTCTAAATAGGTAATGGCTTCCGAATATTTTCCAGTATTCAGGTAGGCTATTCCTGCATAAAAATTAGATAAATTTCCTGCAGCAGTTCCTTCATATTTTGAAGCAATATCAACAAAACCGTATTTTCCTTCAGAACCTTTTAGAGAAAGATTATATAAAGAATCGCTTTTTGTTCCATCAGTTGCTTTTTGAAAATTTTGTTGAGCAACAAACATTTGATCTGCGGCATCGTTTTCTTTAGGTTCCACTATAAATTTAGAATACATTACATATCCAACGGTTACCAAAGCAACAACAGCTACGATTCCAAAAATTGCTTTTTGGTTTCTTGCAATCCATTCTTCGGTTTTAGAAGCGGTTTGGTCTAATGTATTAAAAACTCCTGCGGTTTTACTATCTTTTTCATCGATAACTACGTTTGTACTATCGTCAAATTCTTCTTTTGCTTTAGGGGTTTTATAGCCTCTTTTATTATATGTTGCCATTTAATTTAAATTAGTGAGCCGCAAAAATAAAATTTTTATTCAAACCTACATAAAAAAACAGAGTTAAATATTAAAAAAAAACTACAATAATGGATAAATCGAATCAATTTGAAAAAAAACGCTATACAAAAATGATAAATAGCAATTTTATCAATAATTTTCAATAATTTGCATGCTTAAAAAATAGACCCAAATAATGGGTTCGATTTTCAAAATTTCTAAGCATTTTTGATGTATTTAAAAAAAGTATCGCTTTTCAATTATAAAAATTTTTCGGAAGCAAATTTCGATTTTGACAGCAAAATAAATTGTTTTGTAGGAAAAAACGGCGTTGGAAAAACCAATGTTCTTGATGCTATTTATCATTTAGCCTACGGCAAAAGTTATTTCAATCCACTAGCAATTCAAAATATCAAACACGGGGAAGAATTTTTTGTGATTGATGGCGAATTTGAGAAAGCATCACGAACGGAGCAAATTGTTTGTAGTTTAAAGAAAGCACAAAAGAAAATTCTTAAAAGAAATGGCAAACAATATGAAAAATTATCAGATCATATTGGATTTATTCCTTTGGTGATTATTTCTCCTGCGGATAATGATTTAATAGTGGAAGGGAGTGAAACTAGACGAAAATTTATAGATAGCGTCTTAGCTCAATTGGATTCTAATTATTTGCAAAAATTAATTCAATATCATAAAGTGTTGAGTCAACGAAATGCACTTTTGAAATATTTTGCCCTAAACCAAACTTTTGAAAAAGAAACTTTAGCCATATATGACGAACAACTAGAGGGTTTCGGCAAGGTAATTTTCGAAAAAAGAAAAACCTTTATTTCAGATTTTGTTCCTATTTTCAACAAGCATCATCAATCTATTACTGGAGCCGAAGACACCGTCCAGCTGGTATATGAAAGTCAACTGTTTGACACTGATTTACTGACTCTATTAAAAGAAAATATCAACAAGGACAGGGTTTTGCACTATACAAGTGTAGGGATTCACAAAGATGATTTGTCTTTTCAAATTGATGGATATCCGATAAAGAAATTCGGTTCGCAAGGCCAACAAAAATCATTTTTAATTGCACTAAAATTAGCACAATTTGAATTTTTAAAAAGTCAATCAGGAGAAAACCCTATTTTACTGTTTGATGATATTTTTGATAAATTAGACGAAATTCGAGTAGCAAAAATTGTAGAAATGGTCAATAATGATGTTTTTGGACAATTATTTATTTCAGATACGCACCCAGAACGAACAGAATCGATTGTGAAATCTACCCTTCAGAGTTATAAAATATTTAACTTATAACTTTCTTTTTTTGTAAATTTATAATCAAAAAAATTAAAAATCATGACAACAAAAAACATACCATTTCTTTTTCTTTCTTTTTTTATAGTTTCCTGCAATGGGCAAATTAAAAACTATGAAAGTATTACGGCACTTGCATTTTCGGCAAAAATAAAACAGACTACAAATCCTCAACTGATTGACGTTCGTAGTCCCGAAGAATTTGCAGGGCAGCATATTGATAATGCCACAAATATTGATTGGAATGGCGAAAATTTTGTAAAAAAAGTAAGCGTCTATGACAAGTCAAAACCCGTTTTAGTATATTGTATGAGCGGCGGAAGAAGCAAACAGGCTGCCGAAAAAATGAAAGAATTAGGGTTTAAAACTGTTTATGAATTGCAAGGTGGAATCATGAAATGGAATGCCGCAGGATTATCAATTCCTAGTGATAAAATAATCGGTATGTGCAGCCAGGAATATGCCGAATTATTAAATACTGACAAAAAAGTATTGATTGATTTTTATGCTTCTTGGTGTGCTCCATGCAAAAAAATGACTCCATACCTTTTGAAAATGGAAAAAGAAATGGCCGAAACAGTGACCATCATTCGACTAAATGCAGACGAAAACAAAACCTTATTAAAGGAGTTAAAAATTGATGAGCTACCCACTTTATTTTTATACAAAAACAAAAAAATAATATGGGAAAATTCGGGATATATTAGCGAAGAAGATTTGAAAAAACAACTACAATAAATTATGATTGCAAAACAAACTATCAAGTTTCTTGACGATTTAAAGGTTAATAATAATCGTGATTGGTTTTTAGAAAACAAAAAACGATATGAAGAATACAAAAAAAATTATCATCAATTGATAGGGCAATTTCTAGAGATAATGAAACCACAAGACTCCAATTTAGAACTTTTGGAAATCAAAAATTGTGCGTTTAGAATTAACCGTGACATTCGATTTTCAAAAAACAAATCTCCCTATAAAACTCATTTAGGAATTTGGTTAAATACTAATCAGGGCAATAATAATGGACCTGGATATTATATTCATATAGAAAAAGGAGGCAGTTTTATTGCTGGCGGAATGTATAGTCCTGAGCCAAATGATTTGAAAAAAATCAGAAAAGAGATTGCTTTTTTTTATGAAGATTTGGAAGAAATTTTGGCAAACAAAAACTTTAGAAAACATTATTCTGGATTAGATAAAAACGAAACTAATTCATTGAAAAATGGCCCAAAAGATTTTGATAAAGATCACCCTGCTATTGAGTTATTGAAACTAAAAAGTTTTGTAGCTGTCCAAAAAATTGATGACACGACATTGTTTGAACCTGATTTTGTTCAAAAAACAGCACAAAAATTAATGGTTTTGAAACCACTTCTCGAGTTTTTGAATCGGGGACTAACAATTGATTAAATTAAATCACTAATTTTTGAAAGGTTTAAAGTACATTTGCCTTATACTTTTATGTAAATAAAATGGAGATTCAAAAACATTTTTCTTTAAAGAATTACAACACTTTTGGCATTCAAGTCAATGCAAAACAATTTGTAGGCGTTCAATCTACAGATGAATTGAAAACTGTTTTGGCCGAAAACAAAGACAAACCAAAATTCATTTTGGGTGGTGGAAGCAATATGCTTTTAACAAAAGACATCGAGGCATTAGTGATTCACATTGACCTGAAAGGGAAAAAAGTAATAGAGGAAAACGATGAATTCGTTTTTGTTGAGAGCCAAGCAGGAGAAAACTGGCACGAATTTGTATTGTGGACTATCGATCAAAACTTCGGGGGATTAGAAAATATGTCTCTAATTCCTGGAAATGTGGGAACAACACCCGTTCAAAACATTGGTGCTTATGGCACCGAGATAAAAGACACATTTGTTTCCTGCACAGCAATAAAAATTGACACTTTGGAGAAAAGAATATTCACTAAAGAAGAATGTCATTTTGGTTATAGAGAAAGCATTTTCAAAAACGAAGTGAAAAATCAATATATAATCACTTCGGTTGTTTTTCGATTGACAAAACGAAATCATAAAATCAATATCTCTTATGGCGATATTACTTTAGAATTAGAGAAAAATAAAATCAAAACGCCGAGCTTAAAAGACGTTAGCAACGCCATAATTGCAATTCGTCAAAGCAAATTACCCGACCCAAAAATATTAGGAAACAGTGGTAGTTTTTTTAAAAACCCTATAGTATTGAAATCAGATTTTAAAAATATTCGTAAAAAATTTCCCGAAATGAAATACTACGAAATATCAGACACCGAAGTTAAAATTCCTGCGGGTTGGCTGATTGAACGAGCTGGATTTAAAGGGAAACGTTATGGTGATGCAGGAATACATAAAAATCAAGCCTTAGTTTTGGTGAACTATGGATCGGCAACAGGACAAGAAATTTTAGCAGTTTCAAAAGAAATTCAAGCGACTATATATAAAACTTTCGGCATACATATTGAAGCTGAAGTAAATATAATTTAGAGTACTATTTGTCTAATTTTCAATATTGAATTCTTACCTTTGCACTCGTTTAAAGCAAAATTTCACTATGTTATCAATTCTTTTTATTCTTTTTATTGTTGTAGTTGCAGTTCAATTATTTTATTATGGATTCATCTTTGGCAGATTTGCATTTGCAAAAAACAAAAAAAAATCGCCTAAAAGAATACCAATTTCTGTAATTGTGTGTGCAAAAAATGAAGAAGAAAATATCGTTAATTTTATTCCGCTTTTGGCCGAACAAGACTATCCTGATTATGAGATTATCCTAATTGACGATGCTTCTAGTGACAATACGTTAGCTATTTTTGAAGAATTTGAAAAAAAATATTCAAATGTCCGATTGGTAAAAGTAGATAATAACGAAGCTTTTTGGGGAAACAGAAAATTTTCATTAACGCTAGGAATAAAAGCGGCCAAAAATCCTTATTTGCTTTTTACAAATGCCGATTGCTATCCCGTTTCCAAAGATTGGATTTCGCAAATGAGTTCCAATTTCACTATGCAAAAAACGATTGTTTTAGGGTATGGAGCATTTGAAAAAATTAGTGGTTCGTTTTTGAATAAAATAATACGATTTGAAAATTTACTCAATACTGTTCAGTATTTTTCTTGGACAAAAGTAGGAAAACCATATAAAGGTGTTGGTAGAAATTATGGTTATAAAAAAGAAGAGTTTTTTAATGTAAATGGTTTTATAGACCACATGAAAGTTCGTGCTGGAGATGATGACTTATTTATCAATCAAGTGGCGACTTCTAGAAACACTACCATTTGCTTTGATGCAGCTAGTTTTACTTATTGTAAACCAAAAAAGACTTTCAAAGATTGGCTCGAATTAAAGCGAATCAATCATGCAACAGCTTCTTTCTATAAACCATTTGACAAAATTCAATTGAGTGTATTTTTCATATCACAACTCTCATTTATAATAGTACCGATTGTACTTTTAATTTTTCAATATCAATGGATAACAGTATTGAGTTTGATTGGATTTCGCTATTTATTTACTTGGTTAATACTTGGTTTTTCGGCTGGAAAATTGAAAGAAAAAGATGTAATGTATTGGTTTCCAGTAATAGAAATTATTCATATCTTCACACAATTAAAAATATTTACTTCTAATTTTTACTCAAAACCAGTTTATTGGAAATAAAAGACCATATAGAGAACGCAAAAAAGAAAGATCAAATAGCCTTTACTTTTTTATTAGATTTCTATTGGAATGAAGTATATGGTTTTATGCTATCTCGAACAGAAAACGAGACAGATGCCGAAGACATAACAATTGAAACTTTTGCAAAAGCATTTGATAAAATTACACTATATAATCCAGAATATCAGTTTAATACTTGGTTAATTGCCATTGCAAAAAATGTACATATTGATTTGTTGAGGAAGAAAAAATCATCGCTTTTTATTACTATAAATGAAGATGAAAAAAACTCAGCATATAGTGTTGCGGACACAACTCCATCTGCTGAAGATTCTTTAATTATTGAGCAAAATTTATCGCAACTTCTTCAATATATCAAAATATTGAAACCCCACTATCAAGAAGTAATTCAACTTCGTTATTTTCAAGAAATGAGTTATCAGGAAATTTCAAATCAATTGAATGAGCCACTCAATAATATTAAAATAAAACTACTTCGAGCCAAAAAATTATTGGCCGAAATTATCGAAAATAAAGACTAATAATTTATTAAAAGTTAAATTGGAATACATTTATAAAAGTGTTTAAACTTTTATGAAATGCAGAACAAACAATTTAGGCTAGTTTACTTATCTTTGCACTTTAATTATTTTTAATATGGAAACTGTTTTAGAAACTAATTTACCTGTTGGAAAACCAAAATGGCTAAAAGTAAAGTTGCCAATAGGTCAAAAATATACTGAACTTAGAGGATTGGTTGATAAATATAGTTTGAACACAATTTGCACTTCGGGAAGTTGTCCAAATATGGGCGAATGTTGGGGAGAAGGCACGGCAACGTTTATGATTCTTGGAAATATTTGTACACGATCATGTGGATTTTGTGGCGTAAAAACAGGTAGGCCTGAAACTGTAGATTGGGACGAGCCTGAAAAAGTAGCTCGTTCTATAAAAATTATGAATATTAAACATGCCGTAATTACGAGTGTTGATAGAGATGATTTGAAAGATGGTGGTTCTATTATTTGGATTGAAACTATAAAAGCCATTAGGCGAATGAATCCTACAACTACTTTAGAGACTTTGATTCCTGATTTTCAGGATATTAAAATAAATATCGACCGAATTGTAGAAGCAAATCCAGAGGTCGTTTCTCACAACATTGAAACCGTTCGAAGATTGACACGAGAAGTCCGAATTCAAGCTAAATATGACCGAAGTTTGGAAGTATTAAGATACCTAAAAGAAAAAGGAATCAATAGAACAAAATCTGGAATTATGCTTGGACTAGGCGAAACCGAAGAAGAAGTTTTTCAAGCGATGAGGGATTTACGTCAAGCTAATGTTGATGTGGTTACGATTGGACAATATTTGCAACCAAGCAAAAAACATTTGCCAGTGAAAGAATTTATCACCCCCGAACAATTTGCAAAATACGAACAATTTGGACTTGATTTAGGATTTCGACATGTTGAAAGTGGCCCGTTAGTTCGATCTTCTTATAAAGCACAAAAACACCTATTGTAAGCCCTTCAAAAGTCAAATTTTAAAATGATAAAAACAAGAATTGCCATTAACGGATTTGGACGAATTGGCAGAAATGTCTTTCGGTTGCTAATCGATCACCCTGAAATTGAAGTGGTTGCAATTAATGATATAGCCGACAATAAAACGATGGCTCATCTAATAAAATATGATAGCATTCATGGAAAGCTTTCTTATGACTGCGATTATAATGAAAAATCAATTTTTGTAAACGCAAAAGAATATGTCTTTTTTCATGAAAAATCCATTTCAAATGTAGATTGGAAATCCTTGGATATTGATTTTGTAATAGAATCTACCGGGAAATATCAATCCTTTGAAGAAATTAATAACCATATTTTGGCAGGAGCCAAAAAAGTAATTTTATCGGCACCATCGGAAGATGAAAAGATAAAAACAGTGGTATTAGGCGTCAACGAATCTATTTTAGATGGGACTGAAATCATAATTTCAAACGCAAGTTGCACGACCAATAATGCAGCACCAATGATCAAGATTATTGACGAATTGTGTGGAATAGAACAAGCCTATATCACAACGGTTCACTCCTATACTACCGATCAAAGTTTGCACGATCAACCCCACAAAGATTTGCGGCGAGCCAGAGGAGCTTCACAATCAATTGTCCCTACAACAACTGGGGCAGCAAAAGCTTTGACAAAAATATTTCCGAAATTTGATGGAAAAATTGGAGGTTGTGGCATTCGTGTTCCCGTTCCAAATGGCTCATTAACAGATATTACATTCAATGTAAAAAGGCAAGTATCCATTGTTGAAATTAATGCTGCTTTCAAATTAGCATCACTTTCAAATTTCAAAGGGATTTTGGATTATACTGAAGATTCTATCGTTTCGGTTGATGTGATTGGCAATACAAATTCGTGTGTGTTTGATGCACAGCTCACTTCTGTTATTGATAAAATGGTAAAAGTCGTAGGTTGGTATGACAACGAAATCGGATATTCATCTAGGATTATTGATTTGATTGCTCATTTATCAAAATAATTTTATGCCAAAATCAATTCTTTTATCAAAATTCTTACTTTAGGTTCGGCTTTTTGAGCGGCTTCCAAAACATCTGAATGGGTAATTGATCCAATGCTTTCTTCGCTACCAATATCTGTAATTATCGAAATTCCAAACGTTTCTATGTTCATGTGACGCGCCACAATAACTTCGGGAACAGTTGACATACCGACACAATCGGCAGAGAGAATTTTGACCATTCTATATTCGGAAAGTGTTTCAAATGTTGGCCCTTGCAAACCTAAATAAACTCCAACTTTTACTTCGATGTTTAGTTTTTGAGCGATTTTTTTTGCATTCTCAATCATTTTTAGCGAATAAGGTTCACTCATATTCACAAATCTTGGACCAAAACGTTCGTCATTTATTCCTCTCAAAGGATGTTCGGGCATCAAATTTATATGGTCTCTAATTAGAATAATATCCCCTACTAAATAAGTAGAATTAACACCTCCCGAGGCATTAGAAACAATCAATTTTTTGATGCCAAGAAATTTCATAACCCTAACAGGAAATGTAACTTCTTTCATAGAATAACCTTCATAAAAATGAAATCTACCCTGCATTGCCACGACTTTTTTATTGCCAATTGTTCCAAAAACCAAAGCTCCTTTATGGCCTTGAACAGTTGAAATAGGAAAATTTGGAATTTCTGAATACGGTAGCGTATATTCTATTTTGATATCATCTGTGAAACTTCCTAATCCTGACCCAAGAATCACACCATATTCAGGAATGTAATTTGTTTTTTTTACTATATAATTTACCGTTTCTTGAACTTGTTCCCACATTTGACTATCTTTATTAATTAAAGTAAAAGTAATATACTACTCAAAAGTAGCATTTATTTGATGAATTAAATTAAACTATTTATTATTTATTTAGTCAAATAGATATAAAACAAAGTTAGTTATGTATAAAAAAACTGTTTCATTAGCATTAATTACACTATTATTATATAGTTGTGGCACGTCTGACAAGGACTATCAAGAAATAGATCTATTTGATAATAGCAAAATTGAATTTGGGTCAAATATAAATTTTGATGCATTAGATAATTATGAAAATCAAATAATTCCAACCTACATAACAAAGGACAATACAGGTGGAAACCCTATCACAGACAAAGGAGCAACATTAGGCAGGGTTTTGTTTTATGACAAAAAATTATCATCAAATAACACCATTTCATGTGCAAGTTGTCATCAACAAGAAAATGCTTTTAGCGATCCAAATGTGGCTAGTTTGGGAGTGAATGGAACAACAGGAAGGCATTCTATGCGATTAATAAATACACGTTTTTCGACAGAATCGAAATTCTTTTGGGACGAAAGAGCCATTAATCTAGAAACTCAAACCACCATGCCAATTATGGATCATAACGAAATGGGATATAGTGGAACAAATGGTGACCTTCCAATTTCGGGACTTATTTCTAAACTTAGTGCTATTGGATATTATAAAGAGCTTTTTAAATGGGTTTATGGAACAGAAGAAATTACCGAAAATAAAATTCAATCCGCCCTAGCACAATTTATTAGAAGTATTCAGTCATTTGATTCAAAATATGATACTGGCAGAGCTTTGGCAGGTGCGGATAATGTTCCGTTTTCAAACTTTACTAATCAGGAAAATAATGGCAAAAACTTATTTATAACTCCTCCCGTATTTGATGCAACAGGCAATAGAATTAGCGGAGGTTTGGGTTGTGTAGGTTGCCATAGAGCACCAGAATTTGATATTGATCCAAATAGTAGAAACAATGGTATTGCTGGATCAATCAATGGTGGGCCAGACCCAACTAACACAAGGTCGCCGTCATTACGTAATTTAGCGAAACCAGACGGAACACCAAATGGCCCAATGATGCACACTGGAGTAATTACTACTTTACAAGCCGCAATTGGTCATTATGGTACAATTACAATTGGAAATAACAATACCAATCTTGACCCTAGGTTAAAGCCAAATGGTTTTGGGCAACAATTGCATCTAAATGCTACAGAAGTTAATTCGGTAATTGCGTTCTTAAAAACGCTTTCTGGAAATAATGTATATGTAGATTCAAAATGGTCAAATCCCTTTATAAACAACTAATTTAGGCTTTTCTATTTGTTTAAATAGTTGAAAATTGCTTGGCTAAAATCTTCCTTTGGACCAATAAAATTGCTTTTAATTGGCAAATAAAATAATTTTTTGTTTGCCAGTTTTGGTTTTAATCTAACATAATCTTTTTCGGTGGTGATGATGATTTTATCTTTTGCTAGATTTGAAATGGCCTCGATATCTTTTTCAGAAAAATGATGGTGGTCAGGAAAAGTCAGCAAAGAGTCCTCTTTATTTTCTAAATAATTAAAGAAAGATTTTGGTTTTGCAATTCCTGCCAAAAGTAGTTTATTTGTGTTTTTAATAGCTTCAACTGTTAAAGCTTCTTCTTCAGAATAAACAAATTCATCATATTCAATACAAGAGAAAAACAATTGCTGGTGTGATTCTAATTTTAATTTTTTCTTTATTAATTCTTTTTCATCAAATGAAAGTTTGGGCGGACACTTTGTAACAATAATCAAATTTGCTCTTTTTGCACCAACCTTACATTCTCGCAAATTTCCACTTGGAAGCAAATAATCATCCGCATAAATATCATTAAAAGTGGTTAGCAAAATATAAAAACCAGCCTTCACTCTTCGATGTTGATAGGCATCGTCTAGCAAGATAACTTCAGGTTTTTCTGATAATAACAGTAATTGTTCTATTCCTAATTTTCTGTTGGCAGCGACAGCAACTTGAATTTCTGGGAATTTTTTATAAAACTGAAAAGGTTCGTCACCTAGTATTTCGGGAGTCGAGTTTGCATTTGCCAAAATAAATCCTTTTGACTTTCTTTTATAGCCTCGGCTCAAGGTAGCGATTTTATATTTTGGCGAAAGCAACCTAATCAAATATTCTATTTGGGGTGATTTTCCAGTGCCGCCAACACTTAAATTTCCGACAACAATAATAGGAACTTCAAAAGTTGTTGCTCTAAAAATGTTATTATTGTATAGAAAATTACGAATACTTGTAATCAAACCATATAAAATGGAAAACGGAAAAAGTATTTTTCGGAGTAAATTCATGTTACGAAAGTATAATATTTTATCTTTATAAAAAAAAGTTGAATTGTTTATTCGTTAATTTGTTGTTTCGAAAAAGAAAATTAAAATGATATTAAAAGAAATAATTTCGATACTTGAAGAAATGGCGCCCCTTGCCTATGCCGAAGATTTTGATAATGTAGGATTGCTTATCGGGAATCAAGAAACACAAATAGAGGGAATTTTAGTTTGTCATGACGCACTAGAAAGCGTTATAGATGAAGCAATTGCAAGAAAATGTAATCTTGTAGTATGTTTTCATCCTATATTATTTTCTGGGTTAAAAAAAATCACAGGAAATAACTATGTAGAGCGTTCTGTGTTGAAAGCCATAAAAAATGACATTGCGATATATGCAGTTCATACCGCTTTGGACAATCATAAAAATGGCGTTAATAAAATATTTTGTGATGCTTTAGGATTAATAAATACTAGGATATTTATTCCTAAAGAAAATTTTATCAGAAAATTAGTCACCTATACTACTCCAGAAAATGCAGAAGCACTTCGAGATGCATTATTTGATGCTGGTGCCGGAAACATCGGAAATTATGAAAATTGTAGTTTTAGTTCAAAAGGAATTGGCACCTATATGGGAAATGAAAATAGTACCCCAGTTATTGGAGAGCGATTTGAGTTTGTTGAGGGTGAGGAAATTAAAATTGAAGTAACATTTGAAAAGCAATTTGAGTCCAAAATTTTGAAAGCATTATTCAAAAATCATATTTATGAAGAGGTAGCCTATGAAATTATTGAATTGAAAAATGCAAATAATAATATAGGATTAGGTATGATTGGTGAATTAGAAAATCCGATGGGAGAAGTAGAATTTTTAAGTTTTGTAAAAGAAAAAATGCAAGCAAATGGAATTCGTCATTCTAGCTATATTGGGAGAAAAGTGACGAAAATTGCCGTTTTGGGAGGGTCAGGAAGTTTTGCGATTTCGAAGGCAATTGCCTCAGGTGCAGATGTGTTCTTGACGGCAGATATAAAATATCATCAATTTTATGAAGCCGAAAACAAACTGCTTTTGGCTGATATTGGACATTTTGAAAGCGAACGTTACACAAAAAATTATATTGTTGATTATCTTCGGAAAAAAATCCTTAATTTTGCAATCGTTTTATCAGAAGAAAATACAAATCCCGTTAAGTACTTATAGAATATGGCAAATACAAAAGAACTAAGTGTAGAAGACAAGTTAAGAGCATTGTATGATTTACAACTAATCGATACAAGAATTGACGAAATCAGAAATGTTAGAGGTGAACTTCCACTAGAAGTAGGCGATTTAGAAGATGAAGTTGCTGGTTTAAGCACACGTTTAGAGAAACTAAAAAGTGACCTTGAGGTTATTGAAGAACTCATCAAAACTAAAAAGAACGCCATTGACGATCATAAAGAGTCAATAAAAAAATACACAAAACAACAAGATTCTGTTAGAAATAATAGAGAATTTAATTCTTTGACAAAGGAAGTTGAATTTCAAGAATTAGAAATTCAACTGGCTGAAAAGCAGATTAAAGAAATGAAGGCTTCGATTGATAACAAAAAAGAAGTGATTTCACAATCTAAAGAGAGATTAGAAGTGAAAACTACTCATTTGAAGCATAAAAAATCTGAATTAGACGCAATTATGTCCGAAACTGCAAAGGAAGAAGAATTTCTTACTTCAAAATCAGCAGAATTTGAGGCATTAATTGAGGAGCGTTTATTAACTGCATATAAAAGAATACGTTCTAGTGTTCGAAATGGTTTGGCAGTTGTTTCAATAGAAAGAGGTGCTTCGGCTGGATCGTTCTTTACAATTCCACCACAAACGCAAGTAGAAATTGCTGCACGCAAGAAAATTATTACAGATGAGCATTCTGGAAGAATCTTGGTTGACAGCTCGCTCGCTGATGAAGAGAAAGAAAAAATGGAAAAATTATTTTCTAAATTTTAATCCTACTAAGCCCCGTTTTCGGGGTTTTTTTATATGAAAAAAGTAGCCTATTTGGCATTTGCCAGAACAATTGGATTTTATCTAAACGTAATGAGTTTTGTTTTTCCAAAAAAAGCAATACTCAAAGCATATACTCTATTTAGCATTCCCAGGATAGGGAAATTATCGAAAGAAGCACTACCCAAAATTCTTAAAGAAGCGGTTTTGGAAACGCTCATTGCGAACGACCAAAGTATTCAAACCTATTTATGGAAGGGTGATGAAACGATAATATTATTAATTCATGGCTGGGAAAGTAATTCGTCTAGATGGGCAAAGTTAATTATTGAGTTAAAAAAAACAGGGCATTCTATTGTGGCTATAGATGCTCCCGCACATGGCTTGTCTTCTGGAAAAATATTTAGTGTTCCAAATTATGCAGAATATATAAAAATTGCCACCCAAAAATACCAACCGAAATTCATAATTGGTCATTCGATGGGCGGAAAAGCCTGTTTGTATTATCAATATTTGTATCAAAATCTAGATATAAAGAAAATGATATTGCTCGGAACGCCCTGTGATTTTAATATTATCATCGAAAATTATATCAAATTATTATACTTAAATTCAATCGTTTCGAGAGGTTTAAAAAAGCATTATTTAGATATTTTTAATATCGATATTGAGCAATTTTCGGGTCGATTATTTGCTTCAAAAATAAATATTGAATCTTTAATATTTCACGATATTGAGGACAAAATAGTATTATTTGAAGAAGGGAAAAAACTAGCAAAATATTTGCAAAATTCAACCTTTATAGAAACAAAAGGCCTTGGACACGGCTTGCAAAATAAAGCGTTGTATAGACAAATAAAGGAATTTATTGTTGCTGTCAATTGATTCACTTTTTGAAATAATGAAAATCACAATTATCTGATTTCACATTTTAGTATTACTTTTGTTGTATGGAAGAAAATTTAAAGCGTCTCAATAAATTTATAGGAGAAACTGGTTATTGCTCGCGCCGAGAAGCGGACAAACTCATTGAAGAAGGGCGTGTGACAATAAATGGAGTTGTTCCAGAAATGGGTACTAAAGTAACTCCAGATGACGAAATTAGAATTGACGGAAAGCTTATTAGAGAAAAAAATGAAAAATTAGTTTATTTGGCATTTAATAAACCCGTTGGAATTGAATGCACAACAAACTTGGACGTTCGCAATAACATAGTAGATTATATTAATTATCCGAAGCGAATTTTTCCTATTGGTCGGTTGGACAAAGCTAGTGAAGGCTTGATTTTTATGACAAATGACGGCGACATTGTTAATAAAATTCTTCGTGCAAGAAACAATCACGAAAAAGAATATACCGTGACGGTAAACAAGCCCATCACTGACCGATTTATTGAACGAATGGGAAATGGGATTCCGATTTTGGATACCATTACTCGAAAATGCAAGGTGGAACAAATCAGCAAGACTATTTTTAAAATAATATTAACCCAAGGTTTGAATCGCCAAATTCGTAGAATGTGTGAATATTTGGGCTATGAAGTTACTGCTCTAAAACGGATACGGATTATCAATATTTCGTTGGATATTCCAGTGGGTAGGTATCGGGATTTGACTGATGCAGAAATCCTTGAGTTGAATCAGCTCATTGAACCATCGAGCAAAACAGAAGAGGCAAGTTTGCCTAAAAAAGAAATCCCAAAAAGAAGTACCGAATTCATCAAAAAAGACGATCCACGTTATAAAAAAAGAGGTGATTATTAAATAAAAAATCCCATTCTAACCGAATGGGATTTTTTATGCATCTTTAGGCTAAACTAATTAAGTACCTATTCTAATTTATAGCATTAACTTTCTTTGTTCCCTAGCCAAAAGCGTGTTTTTCAACAACATAGCAATCGTCATTGGCCCTACTCCTCCTGGAACTGGCGTAATATAGGACGCTTTTTTACTTACGTTTTCAAAGTCAACATCGCCCGTAATTATATATCCTTTTTCGGAAGTTTCGTCTGCCACGCGCGTAATTCCAACATCTATCACTACGGCACCATCTTTGACCATTTCTGCTTTTAGATAATTTGGAACCCCAAGAGCCGTAATAATAATATCTGCTTGTGTTGTGATTTGAGCTATGTTTTTTGTATAACTATGTGTTAATGTTACCGTAGAATTTCCAGGAAATCCTTTTCTGCCCATCAAAATACTCATTGGCCTACCAACGATGTGGCTACGACCTATAACAACAGTATGTTTTCCTTTTGTTTCGACTTTATATCGTTCCAATAATTCTAGAATCCCGAAAGGTGTTGCTGGAATAAATGTTGTCATATCTAGTGCCATTTTTCCAAAATTCTCAGGATGAAATCCATCAACATCTTTGCTAGGATCGACTGCCATTAGTACTTTTTGAGTATCTATTTGATCTGGCAACGGCAATTGAACAATAAATCCATCAATATTATTGTCTTCATTTAGTTCTTTTATTTTCAATAACAGCTCTGTTTCAGAGGTTGTGCTTGGCATTTTTATTAATGTAGATTCAAATCCAACACGCTCACATGCTTTTACTTTGCTACCTACATAGGTCAAACTTGCACCGTCATTTCCAACAATAATTGCTGCAAGATGAGGCACTTTTTCGTTGTTAAGTTTCATTTTCTGAACCTCAGCCGTAATTTCAACTTTGATATCTTCGGCAGTTTTTTTTCCGTCTAGTAGTTGCATTGTTTTTATTTAAAAGTTTAAATATTGAAATTTTATTGTCCAAATAGAACTATAAAAAATTAGCTCAAACGGTTATTTCTTATTAGTATGAGTCTTTTCGACTTATATAATTATCGCATTCCAGGCATTCCAGGCATTCCACCGCCCATCATTTTCATCAAATTTTTTCCACCAGGACCTTGCATCATTTTCATCATTTTACTCATTTGGTCAAATTGCTTCATCAATTGATTGACTTGTTCGATTTTTGTCCCAGAGCCTTTTGCAATTCTAGCTTTTCTTTTCACATCAATAATAGCAGGTTTCTTTCTTTCAATAGGAGTCATAGAATGAATTATTGCTTCAATATGCTTGAACGCATCATCTTCAATCTCAACATCTTTCATCGCTTTTGAAGCTCCAGGTATCATTCCGACCAAGTCTTTCATGTTACCCATTTTCTTAACTTGCTGAATTTGAGTTAAAAAATCATCAAAACCAAATTCATTTTTGGCAATTTTTTTCTGTAATTTTCTAGCTTCTTCTTCATTAAATTGTTCTTGAGCTCGTTCTACTAATGAAACAACATCACCCATTCCGAGGATTCTTTCGGCCATACGTTCAGGATAGAAAACATCAATTGCCTCCATTTTTTCTCCTGTTCCTACAAATTTAATAGGCTTATTTACGACCGATTTTATAGATATTGCAGCACCTCCTCGAGTATCACCGTCAAGTTTTGTTAGAATTACACCATCAAAATTCAAAATATCATTAAATGCTTTGGCTGTATTTACGGCATCTTGTCCTGTCATTGCATCAACAACAAAAAGTGTTTCTTGTGGCTGAATTGCTTTGTGAACATCAGCAATTTCTTTCATCATTTGCTCATCGACCGCCAATCGACCTGCCGTATCAATTATCACGACATTAAATCCGTTGGCTTTTGCATGTTTAATAGCATTTTGTGCAATGACAACTGGGTTTTTATTTTCTGGCTCCGAATAAACTTCAATTCCAATTTGGTCTCCTACTACATGCAACTGATTTATTGCTGCGGGACGATATATATCACAAGCCACCAAAAGTGGATTTTTTCCTTTTTTGGTTTTTAAATAATTCGCTAATTTTCCGGAGAAAGTGGTTTTTCCAGAACCTTGTAAACCAGACATTAAAATTACTGTTGGGGTTCCAGAAAGGTTAATCCCTGCAACATCGCCACCCATTAATTCTGTCAATTCATCTTTGACTAATTTTACTAATAACTGTCCTGGCTGTAAAGTAGTTAATACGTTTTGACCTATCGCTTTTTCTTTTACTTTGGTAGTAAAATCTTTGGCTATTTTAAAATTCACATCGGCATCTAGCAAAGCACGACGCACTTCTTTTAATGTTTCTGCAACATTAATTTCTGTTATTTTTCCGTGTCCTTTTAGTATATGAAAGGCTTTATCTAATTTATCGCTTAAATTATCAAACATATTTTTTTTATTTATTGAAATGCAAAGATAAACTAATTAGAGAATTTGGCAATTGATAAATGTAATATTGACCTAATTTCTACAATTAAAAAAACCAGCAAAAAGCTGGTTTAAATCTATTTTAATTGTTGTTTAATTTTTTTCAAAAGTTAAATAATCTGTACCACCGTTTCCACCACTTACATCTATTAGTTCAATTTTTGTACTTGATTTAGATACTATATCCCAGTCGTCTGTCAAATCAGCAAAATCAACTGGAGAAGTAAATGAAATATTAAAATCCAAATCGTCTATTGAATCATCAGTACTGTTTGAATCCGTTACTGACCAAGTGCCTGAATATGAAAGTCCATTTCCAGTAGCAGTTACTACATTTGATGCTCCGAAAGTAAAATTAAAGCCAGTGAATTTTGAAGTTTCAACAACACCCGAATCATTATATAAGGTTATTCTCCATGTTCCTGAAGAGGCTAAATCAATAACTTGCGATTGATTTGTGCTTGGAGAATCATCTGAACTGCACATAGAAGCTGTATTTATAATAAATAAAAATGCTAAAAGTGCATAAATTGAAAATCGTTTCATATTATTTTTATTTTAAATTATTTATCAAATATA
>CAIJXW010000051.1 GCA_903824755.1 uncultured Bacteroidota bacterium
AAAAAATAGTGATAATTCCACATCGAAATCCTGATGGCGATGCTATGGGTTCGACTCTTGGATTGTATCATTTTTTGAAAAAAATAAACCATCAAGTTGTGGTGATTGCACCAAATGAATTTCCCGAATTTTTATCCTGGATTCCAGGAGCTGAAGATGTTTTGATATTTGAAAAAAACAAAACATTTACAACTAAAATTTTACAAGAAGCTGAACTTATTTTTACTTTAGATTTTAATGCCTTACATCGCGTTGGCGAAATGGAAACAGTGCTTTGCACACTAACTGCCCCTTTTGTTATGATTGATCATCATCAAAAACCAGATGACTATGCCCAATTTACCTATTCAGATACAAGTTTCGGTTCTACTTGTGAAATGATTTATAATTTTATTTCTTTTTTGGATAAAAAAGACCAATTAGATCAAACTATTGCAACCTGTTTATATACAGGTATTCTTACGGATACTGGTTCGTTTCGATTTCCAAAAACAACAGGTCAAACCCACAGAATTGTTGCCGAATTTATTGATTTGGGAGTCGAAAATACCCAAATTCCAAATTTGCTTTTTGATAATAATTCATATAACCGACTTCAATTGCTGGGAAAAGCGCTTCAGAACATGAAAATATTACCTGCTTTTAATGCCTCTTATATCACCTTAACTCAAACTGAATTGGACGAATTTGGACACGTAAAAGGCGATACAGAGGGAATTGTAAATTATGGATTAACGATAAAAGGCATTACATTAACTGCAATTTTTATTGAAAATAAAGAAGAGAATATAATTAAAATATCCTTCCGTTCTCAAGGAAATTTTGATGTAAACGAATTTGCGAGAACACATTTCAGTGGTGGTGGACATAGTAATGCTGCAGGTGGAAAATCGGAATTATCGTTAGCAGCAACAACCGAAAAATTTGAAAGTATCTTATCAAAAATGTATTCTGAACATGAAAAATAAATTAAACTCTATTCTGCTCATATTAGTTCTATTGGTTTCTAGTTGTAGCCAACAACAAGCTCGAAAACCGATTTCTCAAACTTCTGGAACGTTCATGAAAGAATCGATTACTAGAAATAAAAAATTAGTTGCTTCAGAAGAAGACAAAATAAATGCGATCATGAAAAGCAATCCAAACATTAATTATATTGCTTCCAAAAAAGGATATTGGTATTATTATGAAACTAAAAACAATAGCGACACAATGACCCCAAAAAAAGGAGATATTGCCTATTTTGACTATGAAATTGCGGACCTAAATGGATCTGTTATTTATTCGCAACTAGAATTACGTCCACAGAAATATGTTGTCGATAAAGAACAAAAAATAATATCAGGCCTTCGAGATGCTATAAAATTAATGCATAAAAATGAAAAAATAGTATTTCTTTTTCCGTCACATTTGGCCTACGGATATCATGGAGACGAAAGGAGAATTGGAATAAACCAACCTATTATATGTACCATTACTTTGAATGATTTCAAATCAGATGCAAATCAAAATATACCAACAAATTAATATAAAATGAAAAAGTTTTTTAGTTTATTAATTATTGTCCTATTAATTTCTTCCTGCCAAGATGCAAACAAGAATTTAAAAGATGGATTATATGCCCAAATAGAGACGAACAAAGGCACAATTATTACACAATTAGATTATGATAAAGCACCAATAACGGTTGCAAATTTTATTACTTTGGCCGAAGGCAAAAACATTTTTGTAGAAGAACAATATAAAGGAAAGCCATTTTATGATGGACTAAAATTTCATCGTGTGATTGCTGATTTCATGATTCAGGGAGGAGATCCGATTGGAGATGGAACTGGAGATACAGGCTATAAATTTAGAGATGAAATTACTGATATATCATTCGATGAAGGTGGATTGTTAGCTATGGCAAACTCTGGACCAGGCACCAATAGTTCTCAATTTTTTATTACGCATACAGCAACACCATGGCTAAATGGATTGCATACGATTTTTGGTCATGTCGTAGAAACGGGAATGGAAACCGTTAATAAAATCGAACAAAATGATATTATAAAAAGTATTACAATTATTAGAAAAGGAGAAATGGCCAAAAAATTTGATGCTGTAAAAGTATTTTCCAATTTCTTTGAAAATGAGGCAGAAAACCTAAAAAAACAAGCCGCAATTGAAGCTGAGAATAATCGAATTTTTATTGAAAAACACAAACCAATTATTGCAGCAAAGGTAGCCTATTTTCAAAAATTAAAAGCAGCTTCAAAAGTTTTCAAAAGCGGTCTGCAATTTATTATCATACAAAAAGGAAATGGAAAAAAACCAATTCCTGGAACGCCAATAGCAATTCATTATGCAGGATTTCTTGAAAACGGAACCCTTTTTGACAGTAGTATAGAATCCGTTTCAAAAACGTTTGGTAAATTTGATCAACGAAGAGCAGATGCAAATCAATATACCCCAATACCGTTTGAGGCAGGCAAAAAAGACGGAATGATTCCTGGATTTATTGAAGGAATAGAAAACATGAATTATGGTGACAAAGCCGTTTTATTTATACCTGCAAAACTTGGTTATGGTGAAGCTGGTGCAGGAACCGTAATTCCGCCAAACTCAAATATA
>CAIJXW010000052.1 GCA_903824755.1 uncultured Bacteroidota bacterium
CACAATAATGCCTACGGAAATATTAAAGGATTAGCCTTAGCATAGTCAAAGCGCTTTCGTCTCCGGCCATATAACTTTTTACCAATAACGCGTCTGGGGTTTGAACATTAGCCATAATATACTTTTTAGTTAACAATTAAATAGGTCGAGATTTTCTCTAAAAAGTAATTTTTTGTAATAGGCAAATGTTAAATTAGGATTAATATTTTTCAAATATGAACCTTTTTATTTAAAAAAACAAATATGTTTAAAAATTTAACACTTTTGAAACAATAAAAAATAAAAAACGCCAAACAAAAATTTGAATGGCGTAATTAGATCAAAATTGAAAAAAGTTATTGAAACACTTTTATATAATCGATTTCAAATTGTTGAGGGAAAATAGAATCATCTACATCTGGACCTCCAAAATTTCCACCTATTGCCATATTCACTAATATATAGAAAGGCTTGTTGAACGGCCAAGTGGCTTCGTTTTTGATTTCGGGATTATAGGTATAAACCGAATTATTATCTACAAAAAATTCAATTTTGTCTTGAGTCCAATCAACTGTATAAACATGAAATCCTTCTTCAATAGTAGGAATATTCGTTTTTTTTGTATTGATAGTATTGCCATGACTTGAATCCGTGTGCAATGACGTGAAAACAAAATGGGGATCTCGACCGACATATTCTAGAATATCAATTTCGCCGCATTTTGGCCAACCCACTGATTTAATATTAGAACCAAGCATCCAAAATGCTGGCCAAATTCCTTTTCCGATAGGCAATTTTGCTCTTGCCTCAATTCGGCCATAAAGAAATTCTTTTTTTCCTTGAGTAGTTATTCGTGTTGAGGAATAGTTTGTTTCCGATTTTTTGGCAGTTATTATCAAGTTTCCATTTTGGACATTATGATTATCCGTTGAGTAAATTTGTCTTTCACTATTTCCCCAACCACAAAGATTTGGACATCCGTCACCTAATTCATAATTCCATGCGTTTTGGTTTAGGGTATTTCCATCAAAATTTTCTTCCCAAACTAATTTTCTTTTTACTTGTTGCGAAAAAGAAATATTTGAAATTATAAGAAAGACTATGATTCTTTTCATAATTATTAATTTTCAAATTTAAAATCTGCTTGTAATGTTGCGTTAGAATTTCCTCCTATAAATACTTTGAAATCTCCTTCTTCTGCTTCCCATTTATTGTTTTGGGTATAAAAAGAAATCAATTTTTGGTCGATTTCAAAAGTAACTGATTTTGTTTCGTTTGGGTTTAAAGAAATTATTTCAAACCCTTTTAATTCACGAACAGGACGAGTGCTGCTACCAAATAAATCTTTAAGATACATTTGAACTACCTCTTTTCCAGCAACTTTTCCTGTGTTTTTTATATTTACTGTTACGGTTATTTTTTGATCTCCAGAGAAAGTGTTTGAACTCAACCTAATATCTGAATATTCAAATTTTGTATAGCTAAGTCCATAACCAAAAGGATAAAGGGGGCTGTTTTTTTCATCGATATAATGTGACCAAAAAACACTTCCTGGCTCGTTACTGCCTGGTCTTCCAGTGTTTTTATGGTTATAATATAAAGGCAATTGCCCAACATTTCGTGGAAACGACATTGGCAATTTTCCACTTGGATTATAATCGCCATAAAGTACCTGAGCAATTGCGTTTCCGCTTTGAGTGCCAAGTTGCCACGCTTCCAAAATTGCAGGAATATGTTCGTCTGCCCAAGGAATTGTTAGCGGGCGACCATTATTTAAAACCAATACAATATTAGGGTTTGCTTTATAGATAGTTTCCATTAATTCTTGTTGAACTCCTGGTAAATCTAGATTAACTCTACTTCTACCCTCTCCTGTTTGAAAGCCAATTTCTCCTAAAACCAAAACGACAACATCGGCATTTTTGGCAGCCAGAACTGCTTTGTCAAATCCACTTTTGTCGGTAGTGTTAATTATTGTTTCCGATCCAAAAACAGGTGTTCCAATGGCAACATCTGCTCCTTTTTCAAAGAACAATTGATTACCTGAATATTTTTGCATTCCCTCCAATACAGAAACTGCAGTATTATCTTTTGAAGCAGCACGCCAACTTCCTAGAGGGCTACTTTTATCATTGGCTAAAGCTCCTATAAGTGCGATTTTTTGACCTTCTTTTTTTAGCGGAAGCAAATCATTATTATTTTTTAGTAAAACAATTGATTTCTTTGCCATGTCCAAAGCCGCATCTTGAAATTCTTGCTTTCCAAGAGTAGCTTTTTCTCGAGCTTCATCACAGTACTTATAAGGGTTTTCAAAAAGTCCCATTTCAAATTTCACTTTCAAAATCCTTCTAGCGGCATCATCAATTATAGTTTCTTTTACTTTACCTTCTTTAACAAGTTGTGCTAAATTTGCGATATATAGGTAGGATTCCATGTCCATATCTGAACCTGCATTTACAGCAATTTCGGCGGCATGTTTACCGTCTTTAGCTTTGCCGTGGGCAATCATTTCTATTATAGAACCCCAATCAGAAACGATAAAACCATCAAATTTCCAATCTTTTTTAAGAATTTCCCGCTGCAAATATACATTTGCAGTAGATGGCATTCCGTCAATTTCGTTAAATGAATTCATAAAAGTCCGAACACCAGCATCTACGGTTGCTTTAAATGGTGGCAAAATGACATTATGTAACGTTGAATTTCCAATATCTACTGTATTATAGTCTCTCCCAGATTCGGCAAAACCATATCCAGCAAAGTGTTTTGCACAGGCTAAAATTGTGTTTGTACCCGAAAAATCATTTCCCTGAAAACCCTTTACACGAGCATAAGCAATTTTTGAACCTAAAAATGTATCTTCTCCAGCACCTTCCATAACGCGTCCCCATCGGGCATCACGAGTAATATCAACCATTGGTGCAAATGTCCAGTTCAAACCTACCGCAGAGGATTCTTCGGCAGCAATTTGTGCTGATTTTTTTATAGCTTCCAAATCCCAACTAGCAGATTCAGCCAAAGGAATAGGGCTAATCGTTTGATAACCATGCACTACATCAAAACCAAAAAGCAACGGAATATGTAATCGAGATTCTTCGACCGCAATTTTCTGCAAGGCTTTTATGTCTTTTACACCTAATACGTTTAGCATTGAACCTACATAACCTTTTTTGATATGCTCATATTTTGATGCGGCAGCACCATCTTTTGGAGCGGGGCCAGTTACGTCCCAGAAGCCATTATATTGGTTCATTTGACCTATTTTTTCTTCCAAAGTCATCAGTTTTAAAACAGAGTCAACTTTGCTATCAATAGTAGCTTTTTCTACTTTTGAAATGGAGAAATACTTAGAGCTAGTGCAGCTTAGCAACATTAAAATTATAGAACTGCAAAGTACTTTTAATTGATTTGAATTCATTTTCGATTCAATTTTATTAAAAAATAAAAATACAGGAAGGTTGACTTTTGTTTTCCTTCCTGCAGATTTATGGTTATAAACAAATTATTATTGATATACTTTCACGTAATCAACTTCCATTGAAGATTGAGTAAATGCTGGATCTATTGTACCACCAAAAGTACCTCCCATTGCGACATTCATAATCAAGAAGAAGTCACTATTAAATGGAAGTGTATTTGTGTTTATAACAGAGTGAAACAATACATCATCAACAAAAAATCGAATAGAAAGCGGACTCCAAATTACTTTATATACATGAAATTGACTAGAAACATTAGAAGATGTAATTTGAGATGTAATTCCGTTTCCGCCAGAAAATCCAGTATAATGAACCGTTCCGTGAATTACATTTGGTTGATATCCTCTGTGTTCCATAACATCAATTTCTCCACATGCTGGCCAAGTATTTGTGGCATAATTTTGACCTAACATCCATAAAGCAGGCCATGTCCCAGCTCCAGAAGGTAATTTTGCTTTAAATTCTACTTTTCCGTATTTAAACTCAAATTTATTTTCCGATTTTAATCTAGCAGAAGTATAGTTATTTCCATCTTTTCTTGCGGTTATCACTAAGTTTCCGCCTTGAACAGAGACATTGTTTGGGCTGTTTGTATAGCTTTGAGATTCGCCATTACCCCATCCGCCAGCACCTAAGTCATAACTCCATTTTGTTGAATCTGGCGCTCCTGGTGTATCAAAATTATCAAAAAAGACAAGATTTGAATAATCTGTTGCGTCTTGTGTTGGTTTTACAGTTGTGAAAGTATGATACCAAGCGAGACCTGGATTACCTCCCATTACTGCACGAACAGTCATTCTTGTTTCTGTGATTGATAGAATTTCATATGAACTTTGACCAATATAATACCCCATAAAACCTCCGTCAGAAAAATTCAACATAGTTCCCCTTGTTCGAGTCAAATGATCAGGACTTGCCATAACTACTGATTCAGATGGTCCTAAATTTACGTTTTTCACACCAGAAGTATCATAATCGTAGCAAAAATCCTCACCAGCTGTACCACCAGCAACACTTTGAAAATCTTTATTAAAGAAAGTTTGTCCTTGATTATTTAATTCAAATTTTAGTTGCTCACCAACTTTAGAGAAAATAAGTTCATTTTCATAAAGGCAAGAACTACTAGGGATATTTTTTTCCCAAGGAGCGGCTTGATACCAGTGAGCATAATAGTTTTGAGTATCGTCAGCACTATTTGGCCCTACCCCTAAATGTCCAGGTTCTGAAGCTGCCCAATACCATGTTTTTTGATTTCCACCTGTTAAAAATTGAACTGCTTCTGGGTCTTCAAAATTACTCAAAACAGTAACTTCCATTGAAGTTGTAGTAGAAACACCCGCTTTTCCATTTGCGATTATTGTAACTGTATAGGTATTTACCCCTGTTATATTATATCGCTTTTCATAAATACCAGATGGCGAATTCACTGAAGTTCCATCACCAAATATATATCTATAAGAAATTGCGTTATCAGCTTTTGCAGAAAAAAGCACTTTTCCAGTTCCGTCACCATTTGGTGCATCTGGCAATACTTGACCAATTACTTCTGCCTCAACAACAAGGTTTTCGGGAGAAGCAATATTTCCGAAAGTTTTGTTTTCTTCTTGACAACTTGTCAAAAATAACAACATAAATAA